>JAXDQB010000510.1:0-7478 GCA_034668065.1 Paraburkholderia sp. | reverse complement strand
CGTAGAACGCAGGCCGCAGCAGCAAGTCCTCGGGCGGATAGCCGGACAGCGAGAGCTCCGGTGTGACGAGGAGCTTCGCGCCGTCGAGATGCGCCGAGCGTGCGGCGTCGACGATCTTCGCGATGTTGCCGGCGAAATCGCCGACGATGGTGTTGATTTGAGCGAGAGCGATTCGGGTCTTCATGGGCAATTGAACGGCGAACGGCACGGCATGGGTAACGATTCGACGAAGGCACGCCGGATAACGGTACGGGCTACAAATTCGCAACGAAGCACAACGCGCGGTGGCAACCGGTGAATGATGCGCCGCCCGCGAGCTGACACGGTCATACAGTTGAAACACGAACGCATCGATTATCGCATGGGCCTTCTCACGTCTCCGCATGAGGTTGACGCGGGCCAATGGAACGCCCTGCTCGCGCGGCAGCCGCAGCCCACTCCCTTTCTCCGTCATGAATTTCTGAGCGCGCTGACGGCGACGCAGTGCGCGAGCGAGCGTGCCGGCTGGGCACCGCGCTTCGTCACGCTCGTCGACGCACGCACCGACACGCTCGCGGCCGCGGCACCCGTCTACCTGAAGAGCCACTCTTACGGCGAGTATGTGTTCGACTGGGCCTGGGCCGATGCTTATCAGCGCAATGGCTTCGAGTACTATCCAAAGCTTGTCTGCGCCGTGCCGTTCACCCCGGTGCAAGGCACGCGCCTCATAGCCGTGGACGAAGCCGCGCGCCGGCAGCTCGCCGCATCGCTCGTCGCACTGGCGGAGCAGTCGGACGTCTCGTCGCTGCATGTCCTCTTTCCGACGCAAGCCGAGGCCGAAACGCTCACGGAGCTTGGCATGATGCGGCGTGAAGGCATTCAGTTTCATTGGATCAACGACGGCTACGACACCTTCGACGATTTCCTCTCGACGCTCGAGCAGAAAAAGCGTAAGAACATCCGCGCCGAACGGCGCAAGGTTCGCGAGGCGGGCGTCACGTTCAGGCGCGTGCGTGGCGAGGATGCCAACGACGACGATTGGCGCTTTTTCACGCGCTGTTATCGGCAGACCTACCGCGAACATTTTTCGTCGCCGTACTTGAATCTCGAATTTTTTCGCACGATCGGGGCGACGATGCCCGAAAACCTGCTGCTCGTCATCGCTGAGCGCGAAGGCAGGCCAATTGCGAGCGCGCTCATCATCTACCAGCGCGCAACGCAAGCGGGGCAGACGGGGCAGACGGGGCAGACGGGGCAGACGGGGCAAACCGGCCAAACCGGCCAATCGGTCGGCACGCTCTATGGGCGATACTGGGGCGCCATCGAACACGTACCCTGTCTGCACTTCGAGACGGCCTACTACCAGCCGCTCGAGTTTTGCATCGAGGAAAAGCTCTCTGTGTTCGAAGGCGGCGCGCAAGGCGAGCATAAGATGGCGCGCGGTTTTCTGCCCACCGTCACCCATTCCGCGCATTGGCTCGCGCACGCGGCCTTTTCCGATGCGGTCGAGCGGTTCCTCGCCGACGAGGCGAACCTTATCCATGCGCATGTGGACGAACTGCGCGAGCACAATCCGTTCAAACGCTGACGGCCGGCGATGCCCTGGTTTCTCTACCTGATCGAATGCGTGGACGGCAGCGTCTATACGGGCATCGCCACGAACGTCGAGGCGCGCTTCGCCAAGCATGCGAGCGGCATGGGCGCCCGCTACACGCGGGCGAGAAAGCCGGTGGCGCTGCTCGCCGCGTTCGAAGTGGCCGATCGCGCGAGCGCGTCGCGTGCGGAGTATTGGGTCAAGCGTCTTGCGCCCGCGCAAAAGCGCGCGCTCGCTGCCGGCGAGCGCACGCTGGCCTCGGTGTTGCCGGCCGTGAGCGATGCCGCGAATTCGGTAGCCGGCACATAGCCAGCACGGCATGCAGCTTTCCCCTCAGCGCCTGCATACGCGATCGAACGGCGCCACGCGCCGCGCCGAATAAGAGGCCTTGTGAACTCGAAAACCACAGCCCGCGCCTGCCACCCGCCAACGCGCTATCATGGCTCCCCTTTTTGCGGCAATTGTGCGGAAGTATGTTTCTTCCACCCTTTCATTCAACTCTGGCAACATGCGATGTGCAAAGTGCCTTACACATCCTCGAGTAAGCGCGCACGTTTCTTTCTTCCTCCCCCGACAATATGGTTTCGAATGTGGAAAGCGCCCGTCAAGCACCGAATCTAGGCGAAAAAATTCGTGGACTGCGGCACCGGCTCAGCCGTACGCTGGACCAGACTGCCACCGCCGCAGGCATTTCCAAGCCATTTCTATCGCAAGTCGAGCGCGGACTGGCTACGCCGTCACTGACTTCCCTCTCCGGCATAGCAAGCGCACTCGGTGTGCCGCTTCAGTATTTCGTCGAAACGCCGAGCGAGGAGCGCACGGTTTGCCGCGCCGAACATCTGCGCTTTTTCAGCTTCGCCGGTTCTTCCAATTTGTTCGCACGCCTAACGAATTCGTCCGCCGGCAGTCAACTCGAGAGCCTTCTCGTGAAGCTGCCGGCGGGGCAAAGCAAGCCGGCCGAAGTGACCACGCATGCAGGCGAAGAGTTCGTTTATCTGATCCAAGGCGAGCTGCAACTAACGCTCGAAGGCAAAACGTTCGTCCTCCATGCCGGCGACAGCGCCCACTATGAATCAACAGCACCGCACAGCTGGGCGAATACAGGCGATGCGGAAACGGTCCTGGTTTGGGTCGGCAGTCCGCGCTTGTTTTAACTGCCGCAAAACCGGGATGAATCGGAATGAATCGGGTTCAATCGCCCCCCTGCGGCGAGTTCGATTCGCGTGAGTCGCGCCCATACGAGCGCTTTCGAGTCATTCCGCGTCACTCGGCCGCAATCACAAGCGGCGAAGTGGCCTGCTCTTGCGTGCACTGGCGATGCTGATTCGAAAGCCTCTGCATGAGCGGCAGCAACAGCATCGTCAGAACAGCGCCCGCGGTCGCAAGCCAGCCGAGCTCGGTAAAGAAGCGCACATACAATCGAAGCGACTCGGTGGCGCTGAGCCCCTGCGGCGGCAACTGTGCGAAATTGGCCACGACACTGCCGAGATACTGCGATATCCCCGTCGCAATGAAGTACGCGCCCATCATGAAGCCGCTCATGCGGGCCGGGATGTAACGCGCGACCATTGCGAGGCCCAGGCCGCTCACGAGCAGCTCGCCCAGCGAGTAAAACCCGTAGCCCCAGACCATGAACCACGAAGAAACACGGCCTTCCACGGCATAGCGGCCGCCGAGTGCGTAGATGAAAAAGCCGGCCGCGACGGCGGCGAACCCGATCGTGAACTTAACTGCCACGCTGAAGTCACCCCCGCCTCGCGCGAGACGCGTATAGCCGAGCGCAAGCAATGGGCTGAGCAGCATGATCCAGATCGGATTGAGCGCCTGGAACTGTGCCGCGCTCCAGGTGAATAGCGCTACGCCTGCGAACGAAAATGCGGGATCGACGTTGCGCAGGGCAAAGAGCGTCAGCGACGTCGACATCTGTTGATAGAACACGAAGAACAAAATCGATTGCAGCACGAGGATCGATGCGGCAACGAGGCCGGCACGCTCCGGGCGCGCGCACTTGACGAGCATGTAGGCGAAGATGGCAACCACCGCGATGCCCGCGGCATAGACGCACGCGACGGCGAGCCCCTTGTGCGCCAGCACGAACGTGGACGCGAGCCACAGCGCCACGCTTCCCAAGGCGACAGCGCCGATGCGCCGCCAGCCAATCGGTTCGTTGTCGGGCGCAGAACCCACGTGGACAAGCGAGCGGTACCGCGTCAGGAAATTCAGCACGCCGACGATCATCCCGGCGCAGCAAACAGCGAACGCGGCATGCCAACCCCAGCGATCCTTGATCCAAGGCGTCGCCAGCATCGATATCGTGGAGCCGACGTTGACCGCCATATAGTAGATCGTGAACGCACTGTCGATGCGCGCGTCATCGCCTTCATAGATGCGGCGCACGAGATTGGCCGCATTCGCCTTGAAGAGCCCGTTGCCGACGACGATTACGCCAAGCGATGCGTACATGAACGAAATGTGGTCGTCGGGCAATGCGAGCATCAAGTAGCCCACCACGAGCACGATCGCACCGATGAACATGGTGCGGCGCGTGCCGAGCAGCTTGTCGCCAATCCATCCGCCTATCGCGGGCGCCGAGTACACGATCGCCGCGAACGCCCCCCAGACGAGATTGGCCTCGCCATCGCTGAAGCCGGCCCGCTCGACCATAAAGAGTACGAGCAGCGCCGCCATGCCGTAGAAGCCAAAGCGCTCCCACATCTCGACCAGGAAGACCGTGGTAAATGCCCGCGTTTGCGAAACTGAAGAAACCATCCTATATCCCCGGTAAATGGATGATCGGTCTGCCCCCGAGGCGCAGGACCGACGATTCGGCGCCGCAGGCGACGCGCTCGATTAGGCTCGTTCCGTTTGGACAGGAGGCGGCGAATGCGTGTTCGAGGGCGGCAGCGATGCGGCCAGCAGTGTTTGCGTGTAGGGATGCGACGGCGCACGCAGCAAATCGAGCGTGTCGCCTGACTCGACGATGCACCCGGATTTCATGACGACGACGCGATGTGCCATCGCGCGAATCACCGCGAGGTCGTGCGTAATCAGCAGATAGCTGAGCCCATACTTCTTTTGCAAGCGAGTAAGCAAGCCAAGCACCTGCTTCTGTACCGATACGTCGAGCGCACTCGTCGGCTCGTCAAGAACGAGCAATTCGGGTTCGACTGCGAGTGCGCGCGCGATCGCGATGCGCTGCCGCTGTCCGCCCGAAAATTCGTGCGGGTAACGCGTCAACGCGTCCTCGGGCAGCCCCACTTCCGCCAACAATTCGGCCACACGAGCGGTACGCGCTTTTGCATCCAGCTCGGGGCTGTGCACCCGCAAACCTTCGCCGACGATCTGCTCGATCGTCATGCGCGGCGAAAGCGAGCCGAACGGATCTTGAAACACCACCTGCATGCGGCCGCAAAGCCTGCGCCATTCATCGTTCGACGCGCGGTACTTCATCAACGATCGGCCGCCAACCTTTACATCCCCCTGCGTCATGCGCTGCAACCCCAGCACGGTCGACGCAAGCGTCGACTTCCCTGAGCCGGATTCCCCCACGATGCCGAGCGTTTCGCCGTGCCGCACGAAGAGGTCGACGTCGTGCAACGCACGAAACTTGGCGCCGCGAAACATGCCGCGCACGCCCTTCGCCCGAATACGGTAGTCGACGGCCAGCCCCTCTACGCCGAGCACGCGCGGCGCTCTTTCCGGTACCGGATCGACGGCACGCACCGGCTCGCTGTCGAGCAGCCGCTTCGAATAGGGATGCTGCGGATTCGCAAAGAGCGCGTCCGTCGTATTCGTTTCGACGAGCACCCCCTTTTCCATCACGGCCACACGCTGCGCAAAGCGCTTCACGAGATGAAGATCGTGTGTGATCAGGAGGACAGCCATGCCGCGCTCGGCCGCTTCCTGCTCTTGCAAACCGATGAGCAAATCGACGATCTGCTGGCGCACGGTCACGTCGAGCGCCGTCGTCGGCTCGTCGGCAATCAGCAGGCGCGGCCGGCAGGCCAGCGCCATCGCGATCATCGCGCGCTGGCGCTGGCCGCCGGAGAGCTGATGAGGAAAGCTGTCGATGCGTCGTTCCGGCTCTGGAATGCCCGTGCGCCGCAACAGCTCAATGCCGCGTTCGCGCGCAGCATTGGGACGCAGGCCTTCGTGCAATCGCAAGCCTTCGGCAATTTGCTGACCGACCGTAAAGAGCGGGTTGAGCGCCGTCATCGGCTCTTGAAACACCATTGCGATGTCGGCGCCGCGAATGCCGCGCATCTGCTGCTCCGACTTGCGCAACAGGTCCTCGCCATCGAACAGAATGCGCCCGCTGAACGCGGCTTGATCGAGAAGTCGCAGGATTGACGACGCCGTCACGCTCTTTCCAGAGCCGGATTCTCCGACGAGCGCCACGCGTTCCCCGCGTCCGACAGACAAGCTCAGATTGCGCACGGCAAGCTTCTGCCCAAAGCAGACCGAAAAGTTCTGGATGTCGAGCATAGGCTTTGCGTTCATCGTGGCGCTCCGCCGAAAGCCGAACCGCGATTGCGCGTATCGAGTGCGTTGCGCAACGCGTCGCCCATGAACGTCAACAGCAGCAGCGTGACGACGAGGGCGAGAAAGGCCGACATGGAAATCCACCACGCATCGAGATTGTTCTTGCCCTCCTGCAGCAGCTCGCCAAGGCTCGGCGTAGGCGGCGGCACGCCGAGACCGAGAAAGTCGAGACTCGTCAGCGAAAGGATGGCCGCGCTCATGCGAAACGGCAAAAACGTGATGACCGGCGTCAAACTGTTGGGCAGCACGTGAGCCCAGATGATCTGCCAGTTCGAAAGCCCCATCGTGCGCGCGGCCCTGACATAGTCGAGCGAGCGGTTGCGCAGAAATTCGGCGCGCACGTAATCGGACAGCACGAGCCAGCCGAACAGTGACAAAAGGACGAACAAAAGCCAAAGCGTCGGCTCGAAGATCGAGGCGAAGATGATGAGCAGGTAAAGATCCGGCATCGAGCCCCAGATTTCGATGAGCCGCTGCCCGATCAAATCGACTCGGCCTCCGTAGAAACCTTGCACCGCACCCGAGAGGACGCCGAAGACGACTCCAGACACGGTGAGCGCAAGCGCCATCAACACCGACACGCGAAAACCGTAAAGCAGCCGCGAGAGAACGTCGCGCCCGAACTGATCGGTGCCGAGCCAGTTCGCTGACGAAGGCGGCGCCGGAAACGGGCGCGAGGCGAAATAGTCGATCGTGTCGTAGTAGTGGCGATCCGGCGGATAGATCGCGAAATTACCGTCGGACGTGATGCGCGAAGCAATGTACGGATCGAGAAAGTTCGCCTTGGCGGGAAAGTCGCCGCCAAACTGCGTCTCCGGGTAGTTCTTCAGGATCGGAAAATAGAGGTGCCCCTCATACCGGACGATGAGGGGTTTATCGTTCGCAAGCACTTCGCCGAACAAGCTGACGACGAACAGCGTGACGAACACGACGAGACTCCAGTAGCCTAGCCGCTGCTGCTTGAAGCGCAGCCACGTGCGCCGCCACGGCGATTCAAGCGTGGCGGGCGCCAACGGATCAGCGATCGACGCTGTCGAATTGTATGCGGGGGTCGACAAGGACATAACAGACGTCAGCAATGAGTTTCGTGACCAGGGCAATCAGCGTGAAGAGGAAAAGAGACCCCAGCACTACCGGATAGTCGCGGCGAATCGCCGCGTCGTAGGAAAGCTCGCCCATTCCGTTCAACGAAAAGAGCGTTTCAATCAGCAGGTTGCCGTTCAAAAACGCGCCGACGAACGCCGAAGGCAAGCCCGTGAGCAATGGAATCGCCGCATTGCGCAGCACGTGCTTCCATAGCACGTCGCGCTCGGGTGCGCCCTTGGCGCGTGCCGTCAGCACGTACTGCCGCCCAATTTCATCG
>JAXDQB010000509.1:0-5270 GCA_034668065.1 Paraburkholderia sp. | reverse complement strand
GTGGCGTAACAGGTCTCGGCACTTTGCTTTCCGGCGCGTACATAGTCGTCGACGCGGGCCGCTCGCACGAGACGGAATCCGACTTCGTCGGCCTCGAGAACCCGCCCGCGGTAACGGGCGATCAGCGCGGGCGGCGCTACACACTGCACGGTGCCTCGCTCGGCTCCATCGATATCGGCTCGCCCATCTATTACCGGCGCGTACAGGTGGGCCAGGTGGTCGCATTCTCGCTCGACAAGGACGGCACGGGCGTCACGATCCAAGTGTTCGTCGATGCCCCCTACGATCAGTACGTCGGCACGAATTCGCGCTGGTGGCATGCAAGCGGTGTCGACCTGCGACTCGACTCGAGCGGGCTCAAGCTCAATACGCAGTCACTCGCCACGGTCATCGTCGGCGGGCTCTCATTCCAGTCGCCGCCCGGCCAGCCGGTAACCCAGGAGGCTTCCGACGGGGCGGTGTTCCGCCTCGCCGGAACCGAGAGCGAGGCGATGCGCGAACCCGACGGACCGCCGGTTACCGTCGTCATGAACTTCAATCAATCGCTGCGCGGGCTCTCACCGGGCGCGACAGTCGATTTCCGCGGCATCGAGCTTGGCGAGGTGACGCAGATCGGCATCGAATACGATCCGAAGGCGCGCAACTTCACGATGCCCGTGACGATGAACCTCTTTCCGGATCGACTCGGCAGTCGGTTCCGTGAAGCCATTGCGCAAGGTGGCCCGGCAGCCGGCAAGCAATTGCTCGCGCAGCTCGTCTCACACGGACTGCGCGGCCAGTTGCGCACCGGCAACCTGCTCACGAGCCAGCTCTACATCGCGCTCGATATGTTCCCGAACGTTGCTCGCGTTTCATTGGATGCCAACCGCACGCCAGTCACGCTGCCCACCGTGCCGAACACGCTCGAAGAACTGCAGGTGCAACTGGCCGACATCGCCAGAAGGCTCGATAAAGTGCCATTCGACGAAATCAGCAAGAATCTCAACGGCACGCTGCAGAACGCGAACAGCCTCTTCAAGCAGCTCGACACCGAACTCGTGCCGCAGGTGCGCTCCACCCTCGCCACGGCACAACAGACCTTCGGCGCCGCGCAGGCAACCCTGCAGCAAGACTCGCCGCTGCAATCAGACGTGCATCAGGCGCTGACTCAATTGACGCAAACCCTGCAATCGCTCAATGCGCTCTCCGATTATCTCGAGCGCCATCCGGAATCACTGTTGCGCGGCAAGGCCAAGGACACCCAGCCATGAAGTCCGTTCGATCCTCGCGCTGCGTGCGCTTGTTCATTCGCCTCGCCATCTGTGCCGGGGCCGCGGCACTGTCCGCCTGCGCCTCGTCGCCGGCGAGCCGCTTCTACACGCTCGGGGCGGGCAACACGGCGCCGGGTGCGTTTGCTTCGGCGATGCAGGGCACGGCCAGCCCCGCGTTTCTCATCGAGGTGCCGCCTGTCTCAGTGCCGTCGCAAGTCGCGCGCAGTCAGCTCGTCGTGCAGACTGGCGATGCGCGCGTGGACGTGCTCGAGCAGGAACGATGG
Source organism: Paraburkholderia sp. (assembly GCA_034668065.1). GTDB lineage: Bacteria > Pseudomonadota > Gammaproteobacteria > Burkholderiales > Burkholderiaceae > Trinickia. Next base: position 3,736 of record JAXDQB010000509.1, on the reverse strand, counting down.
GCCTCGCCGCCCGCCGATGAAATTCGCCGCGCGCTTTCGGGCGACCTCGCCGCGCAGCTCGGCACATTCGACGCATATGGCGCGCCGCACCCCAATGGCGTGCCCGTGTACGGGATCACCGTCAATGTGCGGCGCTTCGAATCGTGGCTGGGCTCGCGCGCGGTGCTCGACGCGGTGTGGAGCGTGCGGGCGATGGGGACGCAGACTGTGCTCACCTGCCGCACCATGGTGCAAGTGCCCGTGGCGGCGGGCTACTCGGCGCTAGTCGACGGGCATCGACAGGCGGTGGCGCAAATGGCCAAGGAGATCGCGGCGGCGCTGCCGGCATTCGGATCAGGGAAGCCGTTGCCGTCGGCAGCGAAAGGACAATGCGCGACAGGGAGCCAGTCTTAGCGGACGGGCAGCGGCACGGCACGGATGCGAATGCACAAGCCAGTGCTCCGCTGAGGCTGCGCGCGTGAAAACGATGGGTTGAGCGCCGACGGTGCACACCGATTTTTCCGCACACGTAGCGACACGGGCACAAGGGGCGACGGGAACAGGAACGACCCGCGTACAATGGCGTCTTTGCACGCATCCCTCCGCTTTATGTCCTCCCTTACGCCGTTCGATTTTTTTGCTCCCTGCCCGCGCGGTCTTGAAGCGGCACTTGCCGCTGAACTTGCCGACATCGGTGCGCGCCATGAGGCGGCTATCGGCGCACTACGCCTCGAAGCACACGCGCAGGTGCCCGGCGGCGTGCACTTCCGTGGTGGATGGGGCGCCGGCATGGCGGCCAATCTGCATTCCCGCATCGCGAGCCGCGTGCTGCTGAAAATCGCCGAGCGCGGCTACCGCAACGAGCAGGACATCTACGCACTTGCTGCCGAGCAGCACTGGGAAACGTGGTTTTCGGCGAACGAAACCTTGCGCGTCGATCTGACGGCGATCAAGTCGCCGCTGCGCAGCCTCGAATTCGCGACGCTGCGCGTGAAGGATGCCGTTTGTGACCGCCTGCGCAGCATGAGCGGCGCGCGCCCGAGCATCGACACCGCGCAGCCCGACGTGCGCGTCTTCGCCTTCCTCACGGCAAGCGACTGCACGCTTTACCTCGACACGTCGGGTGAGCCCCTCTTCAAACGCGGCTGGCGTCTCGACAAGGGCGCAGCGCCCTTGCGGGAGAACCTCGCCGCCGGCATTTTGCGCGTGGCGGGCTGGTCGCCCGGCACACCGCTTTACGATCCGATGTGCGGCAGCGGCACTTTTCTCGCCGAAGCGGCACAGATGGCGCTCGGCATCGCGCCTGGCATCGAGCGGCGCTTCGGCTTTGAAAAATTGAAGCGTTACGACATCGCCGCGTGGCAAGCGCTGAAAGGCGCCGCGATCGACGCGAAGCGCGCCGCACGCGCTTCCCGCGCCGACGATCTGCGCATCTTCGGCACCGACATTTCCGGCGACATGCTTGAAAAGGCCCGCGCGAATCTCGAACGGGCAGGTTTGCCGTCAATCGTGCTCAAACAGCTCGACGCACGCGCCATGGTGCCGCCCATCGCCATGCCGGGAATCGTCCTCGCCAATCCGCCTTATGGCGAGCGCATCGCCGTGCGCGGCCGCGGCCCTCGCGGAGAAATCCGCGAGCGCGAAGCGAGCGACGACGCCTTCCAGCGCGCGCAGCCTGACGAGGCCGACGCCGAGTTCTTCAAGGCCTTCGGCGACTCGCTCAAGCAGCGCTTCGCCGGCTGGCGCGCGTTCGTGCTGACAGCCGATCGAAAATTACCGGGACTCATGCGCCTGCGCGAGTCGACGAAAACGCCGCTCTTCAACGGCGCGCTCGAATGCAGGCTGTTCCGCTTCGATCTCGTCACCGGCAGTGTGAAAGGCCCTCGCCCCGAGCGCCTCGATAAGCCCTGAGCGCCGAACCGTCCCTTCCGGAGGCCTGGCGTTCCGTCTGAATTTATTGGGTCTCCTCGCCCCTTCTCATCGCTGCGCCGCTAGTCTCGCGCAGGGCCGCCGTGATCCAACCGGCGCGGCGCAGACGCTATTGCGGGTGGCAGCATCTCACCCGGAAGCGCTGCGCGACCTGCAATCCGCGTAACAGGGGAACAGGGTCGGCGCAACGCCAGCCGACGCAATTCACGTCCCAGGACGATACCGGCCGCGGCCTCCAAGCCGCGACCGGCCGAGAGCCACTCAGTCCACCGACTTGACCATATCCTCAATGACCTTCTTCGCATCGCCGAAGACCATCATCGTCTTGTCCATGTAGAAGAGGTCGTTATCGAGGCCCGCATAGCCCGCCGCCATCGAGCGCTTGTTGACGATTACCGTGCGCGCCTTGTACGCCTCGATGATCGGCATGCCTGCGATCGGCGAGTTCGGATCGGTTTTCGCGGCCGGATTGACGACATCGTTTGCACCGAGGACGAGCACGACGTCGGTCTGCCCGAACTCGTTATTGATGTCCTCCATCTCGAAGACGAGGTCATACGGCACTTCGGCCTCCGCGAGCAGCACGTTCATGTGTCCGGGCATCCGGCCTGCGACGGGGTGGATCGCGTAGCGCACGTCGACACCCTTTTCCACGAGCTTGTCGGTCAACTCCTTCAGCGCATGCTGAGCGCGCGCCACTGCAAGCCCGTAGCCCGGCACGATGACGACGCTCTCGGCATTGCCAAGCATGAACGCGGCGTCTTCCGCCGAACCCGATTTCACGGGCCGCTGCTCCGCCGAACCGCCCTTGGCCGCCGCGCCCGGCTCGGCGCCGAAGCCTCCGAGCAGCACGTTGAAGAACGACCGGTTCATCGCATGGCACATGATGTACGAGAGAATCGCACCCGAGGAGCCGACGAGGGAGCCCGCCACGATCAGCATCGCGTTGTTCAGCGAAAAGCCGATTCCGGCCGCCGCCCAACCCGAGTACGAGTTCAGCATCGACACGACGACGGGCATGTCCGCGCCGCCGATCGGAATGATGATGAGCACGCCGAGGGCGAACGCGATCGCCGTCATGATGATGAACGGCAACCACGCCTGCGTCAGGAAGAAGATGATGCCGAAGCCGATCATCGCGAGCGCGAGCATCAGGTTCAGCAGATGCTGCCCCGGATAGACAACGGGCGCGCCCTGAAAGAGGCGGAACTTATACTTGCCGGAGAGCTTGCCGAAGGCAATGACCGAGCCCGAGAACGTAATCGCGCCGACGAACGTGCCGATGAAAAGCTCTATGCGGTTGCCGTACGGCAAAAAGCCCGCATACGGCGCATCCTGAGGCACGAGCCCGAATGCAGCCGGCTCGTAGACGACCGCATAAGCGATCGAGACGGCCGCGAGACCGATCAGCGAGTGCATCGCTGCGACGAGCTCCGGCATCTTCGTCATCTCGACGCGCGCAGCCACATAGGCGCCAATGGACCCACCAACGACGAGCGCGGCTAACAAGAGCCCGAGCCCGAGCGTGAGGTTCGAGCCCAAGAACGAAGCCTGCTTGACGATGAGCGCGACCGTCGTGAGGATCGCGATCGCCATCCCCACCATCCCGAAAAGATTGCCCGCGCGCGCGCTCTTCGGATTGGACAAGCCCTTCAGGGCTTGAATGAAGAAGACGGACGCAACGAGATACAAGAGCGTGACGACATTCATGCTCATTTACGCACCCCCCTTCGTAACCGACTTCTTCGGCTCTTTCTTTTTGAACATTTCTAGCATTCGTCGTGTCACTAGAAACCCGCCGAACACGTTGACGGCAGCAAGCAGCACG
>JAXDQB010000508.1:0-18478 GCA_034668065.1 Paraburkholderia sp. | reverse complement strand
ATCGCCGACGGCGTAGTGGTCTACGTGCGCAAGACCGACGCGAGCGACAAGGCCGCGCTAAGGTATCGCGGCGTGCGCACCGACGATGGCTGCGTGGTGATCCGACACACCACTGAGATTGGCGAAGCGAAAACGCCACGGTCTCATTCTTCTCGATCTACATGCATCTGCAGATGCGTTGGCGGCGCGGTCGCGCCCGGCAAGCCGGTCCACCGCAAGGACCTGCTCGGCGTGGCCGGGCAGATCTATGCAGCGCCAGAATGTAGAGTAGCGTCAGCGAGATCGTGCGAACCCTCATCGCCTTTTTCTGGCGAGTGACATTTTCCGGAGGGCTGGTGATGTCGCCGAATACATAAACTATATATCGAAAATAAATCTGCCTTTCTGATAGCCCAATCGCACCGCCATTGACCGCCCTGCAAACACGTGCTACGTGGTGGGGGCTCGCGCCGGCGTCAGAAAGCCGATGAATACGAGGGAGTCGAAGCGGCGACCGTTAAGCGCACCCAAATACAGAGAGATTTCGACCACATCCTTCTCCGCTGAGATTCCAAATTCATGGAAAATAGTACATAATTATAACAATTGCTATCACCTCTCGTCGCCTGATAAAACTCGACCGGAGGATTATACTCTCGAGGTTTGTTCCTTACACAAAAACTTGGACGATGCCGCGTACGAATCTGGAATATTCGACAAAAATGACAACGTAAGTTGGATAACGATTGCTGGCCCGGGGAGCAGCAAGACCGTCGAAATCATCGGTTACGATGGCTGGCATGGAATCCAAGCGATAATTGATTGCGGAATAGATGAGCCTACAACTGGATATCATGCCGCTGCCGGCGATTGCTACTGGGCCGTGGCATCAAACGAAAGGCGAAGCTTGATCGTTAATACCCAAGGCTTGTACAGAGATTTCGGCGTAATTCGTCGAATCATGAAATCACTTCGAATAAAGTGAGTACCCCATATTTGATCGCCACAAGGGTGAAGAGGCATCCGGCGCGCAAAAAACCCAGTCAGAGCAACTCGCTTTCCCGCGCGGGCACTGGCCGGTGTGTGCCCGAACACCTTGAGCCAAATGCCGTCGCCGAACTCGTGTCACGCCGAGCAAGCGCCACGCTGGACTGGCGCCTGCATTGGGCCCTTCGTGAGTTCGTTCTCGGTCTTGCCTCAGGGGCTTTTCATGCGGGAACTCTGAATCAGTCAGTTTCAAGCGGCTGCAGCATTGCCAACTTTGCGGTATATTCGCAACGGCCGCGGCTGCGTTCTGGGCTGGATGTGTCCAGGGGGCGCGATGGTCGCCGGCAAAAGCGTTTCACCGTCGCTCTCGTCGAGATACCGATGCCGCATTCTTTTCCCGCGCGTTCGCCCTCAGACTTGCCTTGCCCTTCCGCTCAAGCCAACCCGCTAATCCGCGCGTCAGGCGTCGCGCGACGATACGCAAGGCGCCTTGCCGCCGCGCTCGCCTGCACCGCGCTCTTTGCCGGGTGCTCGCCAAGCGGTGCGCCGTGGCAATTGACCAACGTGACGGGGCACCTGCCCGACCTCAAGTTTTCGCTGACCGGCGACGGCGGCAAGCCAGTCGACGCGTCGGCCTTCAAGGGCGAGACGACGCTCGTGTATTTTGGCTACACGCACTGTCCCGACGTGTGCCCCGAGACGATGGCGCGCTTGATGCATGTGCTCGCCAAGCTCGGCGAGAAGCAGGCGCAACATGTGCGTATCCTGTTCATCTCGGTCGATCCGGCGCGCGACACACCGCAGGCCATGCATGATTACGTGGCCGCTTTCGACCCGCAGCATGCGCGTGGCCTCACCGGCACGGATCGGCAGATCGAATCGATAGCCAAACGGTATCGCGTCGCCTACCAAATGGAAAAACTCGATCCGAACGGCAGCTACGAAGTGACCCATAGCTCGGCTGTCTACATTTTTGACGCGCATGGCCGTGCGCGGCTGCTCGCCACGAGCAGCGACTCGCCCGACGCAATCGCGCAAGATTTGCGCCGCATCATCGAAATCGCTTCGTGACCTTTTTGCCCAGCCAACCGATGGAGTCATTATTGTCGATGAAACAGCAACTGACCACTTGTCGTACCGCATTCGCCGCTGCCTGTTGCGTGGCCTCCCTCGTCTTCGGCGCCGCGGCGCATGCGGCTGGCGCTTCCAACGTCAGCGCGGAGAATGGCTGGGTGCGGTGGCTGCCCAATGATCTGCCCGCGGGCGGCTACGTGACCATCAAGAACAATGGTGACAAGCCCGTCGATCTCATCAAGGCTTCGAGCCCCGACTACGGCAGCGTGATGCTGCACGAGTCCGTATCCAACGGCTCGACGTCGCAAATGGTAATGATCGACAAGGTGAGAGTGCCCCCCCGCAGCGCCCTGAGCATCGCACCGGGCGGCTATCACTTCATGCTTGAGAATTCCAAGCACAAAATCTCGCCAGGCGATACCGTCAACCTGGATCTCCAGTTTTCGGACGGCACCACCCTCAATACGCCATTCAAGGTCAAGCGCCCCGCCGAAGCGAAGTAAGCCAATTTAGGCCCACAAATAAGGCCCGCCAAACCCTGATACGTCCGACCGATGAACCTGCTCGTGTGGCTTGAACCCTGGGAGCCGTCGCCCACTGTCGCGATCGTCATACTCGGCGCCGCAATTTTGTTCGTGCGCGGCGCGCGGCATGCGCGCGTGTCGCCGCTGCGGCAAGCCTCATTCTGGTTCGGGCTAGCCGCACTCTACATCTCGCTCCATACGCGGCTTGATTACTACTTCGAGCACGAGTTTTTCATGCATCGTCTGCAGCACCTTGTGCTGCATCACCTCGGTCCGTTTTTCATCGCCTGGTCGTATCCCGGCGCGGCGCTGCGCGCAGGCCTTCCGTTCAGCTGGCGGCAACGCTTCCTCACTCGCGCAATGCGCACGCGGCCGATGCGCATAGTGCTTGATGTGGTCTTCCATCCCGTCGTCGCCGTCGTGCTGTTTGTCGGGCTTATCTATTTCTGGCTGTTATCGCCGATCCACTTCAAGGCGATGCTCGATTGGCGGCTTTATCGGGTGATGAACTGGAGCATGGTGATCGACGGCCTGCTCTTCTGGTGGCTCGTCCTCGATCCTCGTCCCGCGCCGCCCGCTCGGCTCGCACCGGGCCGGCGCATCGTGATGGTGATCGCCGCGATGCCGCCGCAAATCGTGCTTGGCGCCCTCATCTTCTTCACCCCGCGCGAGCTTTATCCGATCTACTCGATATGCGGCCGTGCCTTCACATGGATCAGCCCGATCCGCGATCAACAGATCGGCGGGCTCCTGTTATGGATTCCGGGCTCGATGATGAGCGTATTCGGCGCTTTGATCGCGCTGCGTCATTGGATGCGGCTGTCGGCTCGCGGGCGGCTCCATGATCAGCGCGCCGCCGCCCGGCATCGCCCGCAACCGGCACACTGAGCGAGCAGCGGCAAGAGGCCGACGTCCCTATCGCCTGGCGCTATGTTCGCGGGCTCCTAGTTCGCTGCGCCTTGGGCGGCCTCCCATTGGGCGGCCTCCCATTGGACGGCTGATATTGGACGGCTGATATTGGGCGGCTGATCGAAACGTTTAAGCGATGCCCTCCTCGCTCGCATTCAGGCCGAACGCATCCAGATGTGCGCGATCCCGTCCTCGTCGTGAACGCCGGAGGTAGGCTCGAAGCCGAACGCGCCGTAGAAATTTCGCAGATGCGCCTGCGCATGGAGGCTGATAGCCATTCCCGGCCATTGCGCGGCGATATGTTTCAGCACCTGTTTTAGCATCGCGTTACCCAGGCCAAAGCCGCGAAATTCCGCCGCGGTCAGCACGCGTCCAATGATGACATCGGACTGCGTCTGCCCGGGGGGCAGCACACGCAGATATCCGGCGAGCTTCGCGCCGCTTTCACCACGGGAGAAAGCGAGAAGATGCCACGCATCTCTGTCGAGCCCGTCGATATCGCCATAGACGCAGTTCTGCTCCACCACGAAGACGACGTTGCGGGCCGCCAGCATTTCGTACACTTCGAGGGCGGTAAGCTCCGAGAACGGCCTCCAGCGCCAATCGATCTCGTTCAAGCGAATTTGTGCGGGGTCGGTCATGAGTACATCAGGTTCCGGTGAACTCCCAATTATCATTCGATGCTCGCCCCAAGGCCAGCCCCCGGGTATGAGTGGCAACCGTCGAAGGCATTAGCCAGACGATTCGCAAAACTTCGAGCAGATCGGGGCGATCGATCACCGCTCCAACGACGGCCTGCGCCGAAACCGTTCGCGGTACTGTAGCGGCGAGATTCCCAGACGCCTTGCGAATGCGGCGCGCATCCGGTCCGCGATGCCGAACCCGCTTTCCCACGCTACAACCTTGAGCGGGGCATTACCGCTTTCCAGCATCTGCCGCGCCGCGTCAAGACGTGCGCGTTCGACGAACTCGTGCGGCGTCACATTCGTTTCCTGAACAAACACGCGCGCGAAGTTGCGCACGCTCATACCCGCGACGTTTGCGAGCTGGCGAACCGTGAATTTTTCCTGGATGTGCGCCATCACGTGCGACTGCACTTTCGCAATTGGGGAGGCTTCGTCAGGCGGCGCCGTCAGATAAGGACTGAACTGCGACTGCCCGCCCTGCCGCTGCGCGAAGACGACAAGCCGCTTCGCCACCGCGAGTGCAGTACGCGCGCCATGATCTTCGGCAACGAGCGCAAGCGAAAGATCGATACCCGCCGTCACTCCCGCCGATGTGACGAGCCTTTCGTCGCGGAGATAGATGCTGTCGAGATCGACGCGCGCACGCGGGAACTGCTCCGCAAGCTGCCGAACGTGCTGCCAATGCGTTGTCACGTCCCGCCCATCGAGCAACCCCGCGTGGCCCAGCGCGAATGCGCCGGTGCATATCGACCCATAGCGTTCGCACCGGGCCGCCATGCTTTTCAGCCATACCAAAAGCGACAATTCCGGCGGTGCCTCCGGGAGTGCCGGACCGCCCGCGACGAGCGCGAGATCGAATTGGCACGCGGCATCGTCGAGCGTGGCGTCGAAGGTCGCATCGGGCACAAGCGTCATGCCGTTCGACGCGCGCAATGCGGCCGGAGCCGCCGCGAGCAACGTCACTTCATAGTGGTGGGCAGCAGTGAGAAACCGATTTGCTTCCGAGAAGACATCGATCGGACCTGCAACATCGAGCGCCTGCACGCCGGGAAAGATCGCAATCGCTACCGATCTCATCAAAACCTCTCAATACGCGTTCTTGGGCAACCGCGAGTCGCGCCGCTATAAGGGGCCGGCTGCAAACGTCATGGGCCTGACAGCATTTGCCCCTCGCCCCAAGCGTTGCCTGCCGCAACCGCTTCAACAAAACCCGATTGCATCGACAGCCTACGCGACGTCATCGCCGACGCAGCATATCAAACGCGCCGTCAGCCGCGGGCGTTAACTGCGGCAGGACGCTTTTGACTTAAAGGTGACATGTGGCAACGTGCGCCATCGTCGTCTCCACTTGCAAGCGTTCGCCATTGATTTGCAGGTCATGCAAGCGCGGCTCCAACAGACGGTAGCTTCCCCGCGAGAGCGCGTCTCGAATGCTGGCGCAGTCCGGCCCAATGTTGAATTTGCCGAGCAGTTGCCATTGGCCCGCTGAATTCTGCCCAAAGACACTAGCGACACCACCAGATTGCGGAATCAGCACTACGTTCGGTTTGCCCTCGCCCGTCAGGTCGGCGAGATAGGCGTCGCATTGAACGGATGTCACCTTCAGGCACACCGGCAGCTGCCATTGCTGACTCGTCGCGCGTTGCCAGTCGTTCACGATGAACGAAGACGGCAGTTCCCGTCCTGGCATGCGCGGCACGATGTTGCGCGAAAGCGACTCGGCATTCAGAGCCGTCACGATAGGTGTACCGAAACCTGTTGATCGTGCCGCTTGCGCGCTCTTCTCTCGAATAACCGCGGCATCTGCGCCCTCGCTCAAGGTCTCCAAACGTGCCAACGCGCGCTGACCGTAGGCGGCCGAATGGAAACGTAGAAATCGGAAATCGAACCGTTCCGGCGCGACGCGACCGCTCAGCAACCGGCTGACCTGATTGTTCACGGCAACGCGCGCTGGATCGGCCAACGGCGTGAACACTGCGAACAAAACAGCCAGGGACACCCATGCCAGCAGGACATTGACGGGCGCCATACGCCTCAGCGTGCGCCGATGATCCATTGCCGCCCACATATAGCCCGACGCATAGGTGCATGCGATAAACGCGCTCGCGCAGGCCAAAACGCGACGGGGCGTCAAGCCGTACTGTTCTATCCGCAACCACACTGCGAAGCTGGCGAATACCGCGAGGAAGGGCAGCATGAAGCACGCTGCGCAAACACTGAGCCGGAGAATGCGAGGCGTGGATTCGATTTCACCGCCGCTCTTGAAAACGGCATTGATAAGCAGAATCATCAGTGCCGCAATACATAATAAAAGACCGGCAGCAGCCCGCGTTGCCCACAATGGCTTGAGCCCGGTGAACGGGAGACTCGCGAGAAACCCTGCAACAATCAACACGAGCGGCGGCAGTAGCCAGGACATTAGCGTCAGCAATATCGCACGCGTGCCACGAATGAAATCGCTTCGCACTTCCGTAATATGCAAGCCTACTGCGAACGCCAGCGCGCTAACGGGGATGTAAAACCATGACTGCTTCAGTAATTCTTGAAAGAAGGACAGCTTGACCAACATGAACAATGTTGCGCCGATCCAGAGAACGAGATAAAGAATCGCGACGAACATCGACGAAAACCAGATTTGAAGCGCCACCCTCCAGCCGAACTCGAAGTATGTTTCGTAAGGCGCGCACCACCTCCGGGCGGTTTCGCCGGCAAGAACCAACACATACCCCATGAAGACGAACTCACCCGAGAAAAACGTCACCTGAAACGAGGGAAAGCGATCTCCTCTCGCGTGCCCCAGGGCATGTCCGGAAAACGGCGGTTCGATTGCGCGCCAAGCGTCGTGGAACGCCAACGTGGCGACAATAACCGCCAACAGCGCGGCCCACAGCACGAGCCGCGACGCTCGGAGCCGGCCGACACCCATTGCGATTACCGGCGCAATGTAAAGGATGACCAGAAGTGACGGAAAGAACACGATGGGAGGCATGGCCGAATATTGGCTCCGAGCCACTTCCAGCAGAAAGTAAAGAAGGATGCCCTGCACGATCCCGACCACCACACGGAATGTAAATAGATTCGTTGTGGCGGGTGCGGCTCCGCCGGAGGCGGCTTTAGGTTGTGCGTTATTCATGTAACGTTCTCCCCTTCGTTATCTTTGTCGAATGCGGGCGGCGGTGAGGGAGCGCCCTGCATGATTATCCTTCAAGCTCGAAGCGCTACAGCTAAGGCACGGATGTCGTGCCGCAATCGCTCAAACCGGCCGATGCTTTGAGCAAAGCGGCCAATGAGTATCGCAGGGTCTGCCAAAAAAATACATGGTGTAAATGTTTTCAACTGCTAGAGATTCTCGGCATGTACCACATTAGTTCAAGACATTCCGTTAAGATTGACGTGCCCGGGCTTTAGTCGGAACTGGTATCTGCGGTTCGCAGAAACTTAATCTCAACGTTTTAAGACGGTCTTCAATCGCCGCTAACTGTTTATGTGAGAATGCCTAGATCAAATGCCGCGCGACCTTGGGGATCGGGACAGTTGCGGATTCTGAGTTCAAGAGCACGCCGTTTCATCGAATCCGCTTGTGCCGACTTCATGCGCTCTGCGCGCGCGGACTGTTGCGTGTTTTCGAGCGGAGCGCCTTAGTTGAGCGTCGCGATACGCGCACTCAGACACTGCGTTACTTGCAAACCCTTATTCAGTAAGGGCCTTATGCGCCCCATCTCGGACATACCAGGAGTGCGTCTATGCCGGGCGCACCAAAGAAAAAGCCCTGACGAATCAGGGCTTTTTCTTTGTCTGGAGGCGCGAGCCGGAGTCGAACCGGCCTAAACGGCTTTGCAGGCCGCTGCATAACCGCTTTGCTATCGCGCCGTAAGCGGGTCATCGAACCGTTGCAGCAACCGGCCGCACAACGATTCGCGATTTCTTCCAATCATACATGAGCGCCGAACCGGGGCGCCAAATAAAAAGGGAAGCACTGCTTCCCTATACCTGGAGCGGGAGACGAGTCTCGAACTCGCGACCTCAACCTTGGCAAGGTTGCGCTCTACCAACTGAGCTACTCCCGCGTTTTGATCCGCTTTAAACCTTTCTACATCAAACCGCTTTCAAACTGCTACCGCGCCTGCAATCCTTCGCCACCTGCGCTTCGCCGAAACCTGGAGCGGGAGACGAGTCTCGAACTCGCGACCTCAACCTTGGCAAGGTTGCGCTCTACCAACTGAGCTACTCCCGCATTTCAATCGCTTTCACCTTCACGCCTCGCCAATCAAAATCAGCGCAGCGGAGAAGCGAGATTATGTATAAGCCGCTGAATCGTGTCAATAGCTTTTGCGCCGTTTTTTTGCAAACCTGTGAAACGGGCCGGCGGGATGCGTCACACGTGCAAGAGTATCGTGCGTCGCCGTGATGAACGCGGGCCGGGCCCGCCTTCCGACTGCTGTCGTACCGGTCAGAACCGCGTCTCCCGCGCCACGCGCAGGAACGTGTCCAGCAACGGGGTGCAATCGAGCAGCTCCGGCCCACCCGCACGATGAAATTCCGGATGCCACTGCACGCCCATCACGAACGGCGCACGCCGATAACGGACCGCTTCGATGAGCCCGTCGGACGCCGAGACCGCTTCGACGTTCAATTCCCGCCCCAGTATCTTCACCGCCTGATGGTGAATCGAATTGACAACAGCCTCCCGCTGCCCGGGAAACATGCCGGCCATCGTCGAGCCGTCGGGAAAGCGCACGGCATGGCGGTGTTGATCGTAGCGTTCGTTGACGTGGATATCCGCGGTCGGCACCTCGGTCGCAATGTCCTGATAAAGCGTGCCACCGAAAGCGACGTTGATGAGCTGGCAGCCCCGACAGATGCCGAGCACCGGCTTTCCCGATTCGATGAACTCGTGCAGCAATTCTAGCTCGTACATGTCGCGCAGACGGTCGCCTGGCCATTCGGCGCGGCTTTCGGTCGCCGCGTACGTTTGCGGCGAAACGTCCGCACCGCCCTGCAGAAGCAACCCATCGAGATGCTTCGCGTAATCGCGCAATCGAATGTTGCTAGGGTGAAGCATGCCCTGGTGACCGACGGTCGGGATCATGAAAACCATGACGTCGCGCGACATCACCCAGTGCGCGACTGACTCTTCGAGGTATTGCAAGGTCTTGCCGCGCAGCCCCATCGCCCCGGGCTCGGGATGGAAAATACGCGCCGAAACGCCGATGCGCAGCGTGCGCTGCGTGATGCGCTGCCCCGCCCGATCGAACATGCGCCGCGCCCGCGCAGCTATCGTGCGGCCGATGACGGTCCACGGCGAATCGCTCTGCCGCAGGTAGGCCGGTTTGGACACCGGAATTGCACCGGGCGGCGGCGGACGGTGCGTCTCGAAATCGGGCGGCGATCCGAAGTCCGGCGGGGGCGCACCGCGCGGTGCGCCGCCCGGCGCCTGCTGCTGCCGGAGGGCGGCTCCGAGCGCAAGCGCCGCACCGGCGGTATCGGTCTTGGGCGACGGTCCGGGCACGGCCGAGGTGACGGCAACGGCCGAAGCGCTCTCGATTGCATCACTCGACGCGCGCATGACCGGCTCGGTTGACCTCGATCGCACCGTCGAAGCCGGCGTGGCCGGCAAAGTCTTCGAAACCGGCGCTGCCGCACCCTCGCCACCGCTGCCTGCGGGCACGACCGCAGAAGCGGACGATTGCGGGGCAACGGGAGAATCGCTGGGAGAATCGCTGGGAGAAAGCGTGGAAGATTTGGGGCCGGGACGTGGGGCGTTAGGTGGCGTGTTTTCGCTCATGACGATGGGCAGGCGCGCGTCGCACGCAGAAGCGATGGAAGAGCATCCATTATCCGTCAGCCCACAAGCTCACCGCAATTGCATGCCATTGCGCGCCCATTCTTGCCGCGCCATCAAGTGCGCCAGCCTTGTGCCGCGGCTACAATGCGGACAACATCGGCCACCGATGCAAACACAGCGCAAGCAAGCGCGAGCGGGCGACACGGAAAGAGACGTCCCAAATCCGTTTCCCGAGTTAATTTCCGACGGACCGATACCCATGGCTGACGATATCGCCCCCTTTGCGCCGCTGGCCCGCCTCGCCGCTGATTTGACGGCCGGAGAGACGACGAGCCGTGCCCTTGTCGAGACCGCGCTTGCGCGGATCGCCGATCCGAACGGTCAAGGCTCCACGGCATTTGTGGAAGTCGACGCGGCTGCCGCCCGCCGCGCGGCCGATGCACACGATCGCCTGCGCGCCGCTGGCACGGTGCTCTCCCCGCTTGCCGGAATTCCCATATCCGTCAAAGATTTGTTCGACGTAGCTGGTCAGGTCACGCGCGCCGGCTCGCGCGTGCTGGCCGACGCATCGCCCGCGAGTGTCGATGCCCCGGTCGTGGCACGGCTGCGGCGGGCCGGAGCCGTCATCGTCGGACGCACCAACATGACCGAGTTTGCATTCTCGGGGCTCGGGCTGAACCCGCATTACGGCACGCCGCTCTCTCCTTATCGGCGAGCGACACCCGGCGACGTCCGCATCGCGGGGGGGTCATCGTCGGGCGCGGCGGCGTCGGTCGCGGACGGGATGGCGGCCGTGGCGCTCGGCAGCGACACCGGCGGCTCGATCCGCATTCCGGCGGCCCTGTGCGGCCTGACGGGCTTCAAGCCCACCGCGAGCCGAATTCCGCGACAAGGTGCGGTGCCGCTGTCGCCGACGCTCGATTCGTTCGGACCGATCGGTGTGTCGGTCGCCTGCTGCGCGCTTGTCGACCGGATCCTCGCGGGGCTCGACCCGTGCGTGCCGCCTGCGCGTCGAATTGAAGGCCTGCGCCTCGGCGTGCTCACGCACTACGTCACGGAGGGCATCGAGGCGCCCGTTGCCCTGGCGGTCGACACCGCGCTCAAGCATCTCGAAGCGGCGGGCGCGATTCTCGCCGACGTACGCTTCGGGCCGCTCGAACGCCTGCCCGAGATGAATCGCTTCGGCTTTTCCGCGATGGAGGCCTATGCCTGGCATCGCCCGCTCATCGCCATGCATCGCGACGAATACGACCCTCGGGTGCTCGTGCGGATTCTGAACGGCGAAAGCGCGAGCGCGAGCGACTACCTGGATCTTCTCTCGCAACGCGCCGCGCTCATGGAGGCGGCGCGCGCAACGCTGTGGCAGCATTTTGATGCGATCGTTGCTCCGACCGTACCAATCGTGCCGCCGCGCCTGGCCGACTGCGATCGCGACGATACTCAGTACACGCGCATCAATTCACTCGTGTTGCGCAACCCGAGCGTCTTCAACGTGCTCGACGCCTGCGCCATATCGCTGCCCTGCCATGCGCGCGACGAGGCGCCTGTGGGGCTCACGCTCGCGGCTGCGCCGCATCGCGACGATGCGCTGCTCGGCGCCGCGCTTGCCGTTGAGCGTGTGCTCACGTCGATCCGGTAAGACATCCACCGACCTCCTGCAACAGCTGGCGTGCAGGCCGGCTCTGCGGGTAACGGCAAAGCCCACTAGAATGCATTGATTTGTCCGCTTGCGTTCGCCATAGGAAACACTCGTTTATGAACCACTCACTCTTGTTGCGCCGCGAGCGCCGGCTGCTGGTTCTGCTGGGAATCGCCTGTCTCGGCCTCGTGGGGGGTGCGCTCTACCTGCAGTTCGCAAAGGGCGAGGATCCCTGCCCGCTTTGCATCATCCAGCGCTATTTCTTCATCTTCATCGCCTTCCTCGCATTCGCCGGTGCGACGCGTAACCGCTGGGGCGGCATCGCCGTCTTCGAGACGCTGATCGCCCTCATCGCCTTGGCCGGCATCGGCACGGCCGCGCGTCACCTCTTCATTCAGCTCAATCCCGGATTCAGCTGCGGTTTCGATGCGATGCAGCCCGTCGTCGACAGCCTTCCGCCCGCCCATTGGCTCCCGAGCGTTTTCAAGGTGGCAGGTCTTTGCGAAACCGTCTATCCGCCGATTCTCGGCATCCTCCTGCCCGGCTGGGCGCTACTCGCCTTCGTGCTGACGTTCGTGCCGGTCTTTGCAAGCTTGTTGCGCGGGCGCGGTCGCCGGCGGCCGCACATGATTTAAATTTCGAGGTTCCGAATCACGGCGTCGCGCACAAGCTCATTCGCCTTGAATGAAGCCTTGTCCACGATACGGAATCTCGGCGCGGTGCGTGGTTAGGGCAATGGAGGGCCTCACAAAGATCTCCCGGTTCATGGGTTCCATATAGTACGCAAAGCGCACCGTATCAGGTCGTATTGCTCAATTCCTGCACCAGTCTTCGAGCAATCTGGCCACGGTCAAGGTCTGGAAGGGCTAAACAGTTCTTTGACGTGTCCGGCACCCGGTAGGTCTTCAGCGCGCGGGTTGATGCCGGTTGATGCCGGTTGACGCCGCTCGCCGTCGCGAGTTCGTCCCAGGTGCCCCCAAGCTGCCCCTTGTCGGCCCGCATAAACTCCTGCTGAATTGTGTCCTGTATGGCATCCAAATGTTGATGCGCGTTGGCTACCAGGACGGGTTTTGTCTTGCGCCTTGTCTTAACAGCCTTTGTGCGGAAACCCTGCCTGCATCAGCGCCGAACCCCCTTTTCGGCGCGTGGCGGTGCTATCTTCTCTTTTGATGGCAATCCACGTGCGCGCCGCCGGCCGATGTCCGACACATCCGTCGCGCGCGCCTGATCCGCACTGCTCAGGATTCGGCTATGACGATGCGTCCCATCCGGTTCTACTACCGCGGAGCAATTCGCGAAGTGCACGGCGTTCCGCCAACGCGCACCGTGCTGCAGCATCTACGCGAAGACCTGCGCTGCACGGGCACCAAGGAAGGCTGCGCCGAGGGAGATTGCGGGGCGTGCACGGTCGTCGCAGGCGAGCTCGATGCACGCGGCGAGTTGGTCCTCAAAGCCGTCAACGCCTGCATCCAGTTTCTGCCGACGCTCGACGGCCGCGCGCTCTTCACCGTGGAGGATCTGCGCGGGCGTGACGGCGCACTGCATCCGGTGCAGCGCGCGCTCGTGGACTGCCACGGGTCGCAATGCGGCTTTTGCACGCCGGGTTTCGCGATGTCGATGTGGGCGCTCTACGAAAATCATCCGCGCGCTGCCGGGCGGCCTACGCGCGAGCAAATCGCCACGGCGCTCTCGGGCAATCTCTGCCGCTGCACGGGCTACCGGCCGATTATCGATGCCGCGCAAGCCATGTTCGACGAGGCACGCCACCCCCCGGCGATGATCGAGCGTGAAGCGGTCGCCGCAGCCTTGCGCAAGATCCACCGCACGGATACGTTCGAGTACGCGGGCCCCGACGTGCGCGGCAACGCCTTCGGGAGCACGATATTCCGCGCGCCCATGACGCTCGACGCGTTTGCCGAATTGCGCGCGGCGCACCCGCAGGCGCGCGTGCTCGCAGGCGGCACCGACGTCGGCCTGTGGGCGACGAAGGCGTTGTGCGACATCGGCGACCTGCTTTATATCGGCAACATCGCCGATCTCAAGGCCATCAAGCGCGACGCTTCCACTCTCACGGTCGGCGCTGCGGCCTCGCTCGAGGACGCCTATACCGAACTCGTCGCCGACTATCCCGAGCTCGCCGAACTTGCAAAGCGCTTCGCCTCCCTGCCGATCCGCAATGCGGGCACACTCGGCGGCAACATTGCGAACGGCTCGCCCATCGGCGACTCGATGCCGGCGCTGATTGCGCTCGGCGCCGAAGTCGTCCTGCGCCGCGCCCGTGCAACGCGCACGCTGCCGCTCGAAGATTTCTATATCGGCTACCAGAAAACCGCGCTTGAGCCTGGCGAATTCGTCGCCGCCTTGCGCGTACCGCGCCACGCGCCGCAGCTGCGGTTTCGGACATACAAAATTTCTAAGCGCTACGATCAGGACATCTCGGCCGTGTGCGCCGCATTCGCGCTGAAAGTCGAAAACGGTGCCATCCGCTCGGCGCGCGTCGCGTACGGCGGCATGGCACCGACACCTGCGCGCGCGACGCACGCCGAGGCCGCGCTTGCCGGCGCGCCATGGGATGCAGCCTGCGCGCACCGGGCAATGATCGCGCTCGGCGTAGATTACGTACCACTCACGGACATGCGCGCGTCGAGTGGCTATCGCATGAAGGTCGCGCGCAATCTGCTGTGGCGCTTTTATCTCCAAACGCGCATCGAAGCGCCGCTCGAGCTTGCCGAGATCGACGCATTCGCCTTCGGCGACGCCCAGGCGCCCGCGAAGGAGTGCCGATGAATCCGCACACCGACGCACCGGCAAGCCACGACGGCTCTGCGAACGAAACCCACGCCGCACTCGGCGCGCCGCTCCCGCATGAATCGGCCATGCTGCACGTGAGCGGCGAAGCAACGTATGTCGACGATCTGCCCGAACTCGCCGGAACGCTCCACGTCGCACTCGGCCTTTCTCGGCATGCGCATGCGCGCATCGTTTCGCTCGATCTCGCGGCCGTGCGCGCCTCGCCCGGCGTCGTCGAGGTACTGGCAGCCACCGACATTCCCGGGGAGAACGACTGCGGCCCCGTCATCCACGACGACCCGATCCTCGCCGACGGCACCGTGCTCTATCTCGGTCAGCCGGTTTTCGCGGTAATCGCGACGAGCCGGGAACTCGCTCGCCGCGCCGCCGCGCTCGCGAAAGACGACGACGTAGTGCGCTACGAGCCGCTCGAAGCGGTGCTGAGCGCTGCCGCCGCACGTGAGCGTAAGCAGTACGTGCTGCCGCCGCTTCACCTGACGCGCGGCGCACCGGCGGCCAAGATCTCGGCCGCGCCCCACCGTCTGCAAGGCGAATTCGAGGTCGGTGGACAGGAACAGTTCTATCTCGAAGGCCAAATCGCCTACGCGATCCCCAAGGAAGGCGCGGGCATGCTCGTTTACAGCTCGACGCAGCATCCAAGCGAGATGCAGCAGGTTGTCGCGCGCATGCTCGGCTGGCCGGCGCACAGCGTCGTATGCGAATGCAGGCGCATGGGCGGCGGCTTCGGCGGCAAGGAGTCGCAGTCGGCCCTGTTTGCCTGCATCGCGGCCCTCGCCGCATACCGGCTTAAGCGTCCCGTCAAGCTGCGCCCAGACCGCGACGACGATTTCATGATCACGGGCAAGCGGCATGACGCCATCTACCGCTACGAAGCCGGTTTCGACGACGTCGGGCGCATCCTCGGCGCGCGCGTCGAAATTGCGTTGCGCGCGGGCTACTCGGCCGACTTATCGGGCGCCGTTGCCACGCGCGCGGTCTGTCACGTCGACAACGCCTACTACCTGTCCGATGTCGAAATCATCGCACTGTGTTGCAAGACCAACACGCAGTCGAACACGGCGTTTCGCGGCTTTGGCGGCCCGCAGGGCGCACTCGTGACGGAGGTGATGCTCGATGGCGTTGCGCGCGCGCTTGGCCTCGACCCGCTCGATGTGCGGCTCGCGAACTATTACAGCGTGGGCGAACGTGATCAGACGCC
Source organism: Paraburkholderia sp. (assembly GCA_034668065.1). Lineage (GTDB taxonomy): Bacteria > Pseudomonadota > Gammaproteobacteria > Burkholderiales > Burkholderiaceae > Trinickia. The sequence continues at coordinate 2,886 of JAXDQB010000508.1, read as the reverse complement.
TTACGGCCAGCGCGTAGAGGACAACGTGCTCGCCCCGCTCACGGCGCAGCTGCTTGCGACGAGCGACTATCGCGCTCGCCGTGCCGCGCTTGCCAGATTCAACGCGCAAAGCCCGGTACTCAAACGCGGAATTGCCATCACGCCGGTGAAGTTTGGAATCTCGTTCAACGTGCCGTTCCTTAACCAGGCAGGCGCGCTCGTGCACGTCTATCGTGACGGCTCGGTACTCGTCAATCATGGCGGCACGGAGATGGGCCAGGGCATCAACACCAAGGTCGCGCAGGTCGTCGCGGGCGAATTCGGTCTCGCGCTTTCGCAGGTGCGGGTGACGGCGACCGATACATCTAAGGTCGCCAACACCTCGGCCACGGCCGCATCGACGGGCAGCGATCTGAACGGCAAAGCCGCCGAGGCGGCAGCCCGCACGATCCGCGAGCGTCTCGCCGCGCTCGCCTCGCATACGCTGGGCGGCGAGCCGAGCGATGTCCGCTTCGCGAACGCAACGGTCTCGGTCAACGGCGCATCGATACCGTTCGCGCAACTCGTCAACGAAGCCTATCTTGCCCGGGTGCAGCTGTGGTCGGACGGCTTTTACGCGACACCGAAGGTGCACTGGGACGGCAAAACACTGACGGGCCACCCGTTTTACTACTTCGCTTACGGCGCAGCCGTCTCGGAGGTCGTTGTCGATACGCTAAGCGGCGAATGGAAGTTGCTGCGCGCCGATTTGCTGCATGACGTCGGCCGCTCGATCAACCCCGCAATCGACATCGGACAAATAGAAGGCGGCTTTATTCAAGGGATGGGCTGGCTCACCACCGAGGAGCTCTGGTGGAGCCACGACGGCCGCCTCATGACACACGCGCCGTCAACCTACAAGATTCCGGCGGTGAGCGATACGCCGGCAGACTTTCGCGTGGCGCTCTATCGCAACGACAACGCCGAGCCGACGATATATCGTTCGAAGGCCGTCGGCGAACCGCCGCTGTTGCTGGCATTCTCGGTGTTCCTCGCGATTCGCGACGCCATCGGAGCGGCCGTGCCGGGAGCAAGGCATGCGCCGCCGCTTGTCGCACCTGCCACGCCCGAAGCGATTCTCGAAGCAATAACGGCACTTGAAGGGTTAGGCGCACGCGAGGCCGGCGTCGAGGCAAGCGCCGCGAGCGGCATGCCTGCGGCGGTAGGCGTTGAAGGCGCCGAAGGCGGCGACGACGCGCCCGCAGCGGTACCCGGCGATATGCTCGGGTCCGCCTGAAAAGGAGACGAGACCGCATGCATCCCTGGCTGATCGACCTGCAGCATCTGCTTGCGCACGGTGACGCCGTCGTGCTCGTGACCGTTGCTCGCATCGAGGGTTCCGCGCCGCGCGAAGCGGGCACGAAGATGCTCGTCACGCGCGACGCTACGCGGCACACCATCGGCGGCGGGCACCTCGAATGGCGGGCCATCGAGACCGCACGCGAAGTGCTGCGCGACGGCATGCGCGCGCCGCGCTTGCGCCGGCTCGAACGTCTCTCGCTCGGCCCGAGCCTCGGACAATGCTGCGGCGGCGCCGTGGTGCTCGCGTTCGAGCGCCTGGATGTCGGCGACCTCGGCTGGGTCGCGACGCTCGCAAAACGCCTTCAGGCCGGACACGCGAGCGTGCGCACTGTGTCATTTGGCCCATCTCCCGGCGGGGTGCAGCTTTCGGATCCCGAACCGGGCACTGCGACGCCGGACTGCCTGCTTTGGGACGGCGCCAGCTTCGACCCCGGCAACGCGCTCTTGACCGAGACGATCGTGCCGCGCGAATTTCCTGTGGTGGTCTTCGGTGCGGGCCACGTCGGCGCCGCGCTCGTACGCGTGCTCGCAACGCTGCCTTGCCGGGTGCGGTGGGTCGACGAGCGCGACGCGCAGTTTACCCGGCACGGGTTGCCGCACGAGTTCGCCAACGTGACGATCGATGCGAACGACGCGCCCGACGAAGCTGTCGACGATGCAAAGGCAGGCACCTACTTCGTGGTCATGACGCATGACCACGCGCGGGATCTCGCTCTCGGGGAGCGCATCCTGCGGCGCGGGGATTTCGCGTTCTTCGGCATGATCGGCTCGCGCACCAAGCGACGCCAGTTCGAGCATCGGCTCGCGGCGCGCGGGATCGATCCTGCGCTCATCGCGCGAATGCGCTGCCCGATCGGCATCGACGGCCTCACCGACAAATCGCCCGAAGTCATTGCTGTCGCCGTAGCCGCGCAACTACTGCAGGCGCACGAGGCCGAGCGCGCGAAGCGCCGCCTTGAGCGAAACGCCTTCTTCTCTTCATGCCCTACAACAACTATCGATCGCCCATGACACCGACATTTGCCGAGAAAATCGCCGGCGCGCCGAAGGCCGAACTCCATATCCATATCGAAGGCTCGCTTGAGCCCGAGCTGATCTTCAAGCTGGCCAAGCGCAACGGCGTCACGCTTGCCTACGATTCGATCGATGCCCTGCGCACGGCCTACGCCTTCACCGATCTGCAATCGTTCCTCGACATCTATTACGCCGGCGCAAGCGTGCTGCTGACGGAAGAAGATTTCTACGAGATGACGCAGGCCTACGTCGAGCGCGCCCTTGCCGATCACGTTGCGCATGCCGAGGTCTTCTTTGATCCTCAGACGCATACCGAGCGCGGGGTCCCGCTCGACACCATCGTCGCCGGAGTTGAGCGTGCGCTGTCTGAAGGCGAGCGTCGCGGGCTTTCGAGCCGACTGATTCTCTGCTTTTTGCGCCACTTGTCCGAGGAGGACGCGCTCGACACGTTCAACGCGGCGTTGCCCCTTTTTGATGCCTACGCGCACCGCCTCATCGGCATCGGTCTCGATTCGTCCGAACGCGGCCACCCACCGTCAAAGTTCGAGCGCG
>JAXDQB010000507.1:0-3089 GCA_034668065.1 Paraburkholderia sp. | reverse complement strand
AGGAACTCGTCGTCGCAGTGCTTGCGCTGACGCTGAAAGATTGAATTGAAGGACAGGCAGACGTTGACCGGGGCTCACAAGGATTCACCTAAGGACCCACCAAAGGATTCACCCAAGGACCATGTGGAACAACGTTCGCCAGCTTAATCTCACCGCCAACGCGCTTTTTGCGGTGGCGCTCGCCGTGCTGGCCGCGGCGGGCGGGATCTGGCTCGCGCAACGTCCGGCGTTCGCGCTGAGCGCGATTTCGATCGGCGGCAACACGGAGCACATCAATACGCCGACGGTGCGCGCGAGCGTGATCGGGCGCGTGAAGGGCAATTTTTTCAGCGTCGATCTCGATGCGGCCCGCCAGGCGTTCGAGCAGATGCCGTGGGTGCGCCGCGCGAGCGTGCGCCGCGTCTGGCCGAATGCGCTTGCGGTCACGCTCGAGGAGTACCAGCCGCTCGGCACCTGGGGCAGCGATCAGCTCGTAAGCGTCAATGGCGAGCTCTTCACGGCGAACGAGGGCGAGCTCGACGCGGCTTTGCCCGCGCTCGATGGGCCGCCAGGCACGGAGCAAGAGGTTGTCGCACGGTACTTCGATTTCAAAAAATGGTTCGCGCCGATCGGTGCCGCGCCCGAAGCGGTGACGCTTTCGCCGCGTTACGCGTGGTCTGTGAAACTGTCGAACGGTACGGAGATCGAATATGGCCGTGAACGCAACGCAACGATGCTCGCAGAGCGCAGCCGTCGGTTGACTGCGGCATGGAAGGCGGTGACGGCGCGTTGGGGAAGCGATATCGAATACGCGGATCTGCGCTACCCCAACGGCTTTGCCATTCGCGCGGCAGGGATGCGTTTTATCGGCACTACGAATACGGCAGGCAAGCCCACGAAGTAACACAAGAAATCACACGCATGAGCACGCTATGAGTAAAGACTACAAGGATCTGCTGGTTGCCCTCGACATCGGCACGGCCAAGGTCGTCGCGGTCGTCGCCGAGCTGAGGGGCGAAGGTCACTACGAGGTCATCGGTCTCGGACAAAGCGAATCGAAAGGGCTCAAGAAAGGCGTGGTGGTGAACATCGAGGCCACCGTGCAATCGATTCAGCGTGCGCTGGAAGAAGCGGAACTGATGGCGGATTGCAAGATCACTAACGTCTTTACCGGCATCGCGGGCAGCCATATCCGCAGCTTCAATTCGAGTGGAATGGTCGCGATCAAGGACAAGGAAGTGACGCAGGCCGATGTCGCGCGTGTGATCGAAACCGCCAAGGCGATCAACATTCCGACGGACCAGCAAGTGCTGCACATCCTCACGCAGGAATTCATCATCGACGGGCAGGAAGACGTGCGCGAGCCGATCGGCATGAGCGGCATCCGGCTCGAGGTGAAGGTGCATATCGTGACGGGTGCCGTGTCGGCCGCGCAGAACATCGTGAAGTGCGTACGCCGTTGCGGGCTGGAAGTGAACGATCTCGTCCTGCAGCCGCTCGCGTCGTCGCTCGCGGTGCTGACCGAGGACGAGAAGGAGTTGGGTGTCGTGCTCGTCGACATCGGCGGGGGCACGACCGACATCGCGATCTTCAGCGAAGGCGCGATTCGCCATACGGCCGTGATCCCGATCGCCGGCGACCAGATCACGAGCGACATCGCGATGGCGCTGCGCACCCCCACGCCCGACGCCGAGGACATCAAGGTCGGCTATGGCATCGCGAAGCAGGCGCTTGCCGATCCCGACGAGATGATCGAGGTGCCGGGCCTTGGCGAGCGGGGGCCGCGCACGCTCTCGCGCCAGGCGCTCGCGGCCGTCATCGAGCCACGCGTCGAGGAACTCTTTTCGCTCGTGCATCAGGTTGTACGCGAATCGGGCTATGAGGAGCTGTTGAGCTCCGGCGTCGTGCTGACGGGCGGCGCATCGATGATGCCGGGCATGGTCGAGCTTGGCGAAGACATTTTTCTGAAGCCGGTGCGCATCGGTGTGCCGGAGTACGCGGGCGGTCTCGCCGATGTTGTGCGCAACCCGCGCTACTCGACGGCGATGGGACTACTCGTCGAAGGCTCGTTCCAACGCATGCGAGGCCGCAAGGTCGCGGTGCAGTCTGGCTCGGTGGGAGAGGTGTTCTCCCGAATGAAGGATTGGTTTCTGGGCAATTTTTGAATTTTCGAATTCGCGCAGGTGCCGGCGGCTTGTCGGCCGAAAGCAGGATTTTTTCTTGACGGAGGCAATATGGAATTCCAGATGTTGGAAACGGAAACCAACGGCACCATCATCAAGGTGGTCGGCGTTGGCGGTGCCGGTGGCAACGCCGTGCAACACATGATCAACAAGGGTGTGCAAGGCGTCGATTTCGTCGTCATGAACACAGACGCACAGGCGCTTTGCCGCTCGCGCGCGGCGCATGTCATTCAGCTCGGCAACACGGGTCTTGGCGCGGGAGCCAAGCCGGAGATGGGGCGCGCGGCGGCGGAGGAAGCGCGCGAACGAATCGCCGATGCGCTGCGTGGCGCGCATATGGTCTTCATCACCGCCGGCATGGGCGGTGGCACGGGGACGGGCGCGGCGCCGGTGGTCGCGCAAATCGCCAAGGAAATGGGCATTCTCACCGTCGGCGTGGTCAGCAAGCCGTTCGAGTTCGAGGGCGGCAAGCGGATGCGTGTGGCCGAGGCAGGGGCGCAGCAACTGGAGGATCACGTCGACTCGCTGATCGTCGTCCTGAACGACAAGCTGTTCGAGGTGATGGGCGATGACGCCGAGATGGACAAGTGCTTCCAGTGCGCTGACGACGTGCTCAACAACGCGGTTGCCGGCATTGCGGAAATCATCAACGTCGATGGTCTCGTGAATGTCGACTTCGAGGACGTGAAGACGGTGATGGGCGAGCAGGGCAAGGCGATGATGGGAACGGCCACCGTAGCCGGCGTCGATCGCGCGCGGCTTTCGGCCGAACAGGCCGTCGCCAGCCGCTTGCTTGTTGGGGTTGTTGTGTCGGGCGCGCGGGGTGTGCTCTTCAACATCACGTCGAGCCGGTCGTTGCGTCTTTCGGAAACGCGCGTGGTTATGAATACGATCATGAGCTACGCGGCAGAAGACGCGACCGTCATT
>JAXDQB010000506.1:0-4034 GCA_034668065.1 Paraburkholderia sp. | reverse complement strand
CTTGGCGACACCGCGGCCGAGCGCCGCGCGAGCCTCATCGTCATGCAGCATGATGTTTGGCATGATCCTGCTCCTCCTGTTCCAATCGTTCCGTAGGGTTATTTCAAACGGATCCCGCTGCGTCTTCGGTCCGCGCGCGCCCGACGGTCCTCTTCCAGTCGTCGACAGGAACGAAGTGCATGGGCTTGATCTCGCCTTCGCAGGCGGTTGTGCCGCCGTACCGTTCAGCCAGTAAGCCTCGGCACAGCGCGCTGTTGAATTCGGCGTTGGCGCCGATTCGTCGCAACGCGCGCAGGTAGGTGCCCAGCCCGTCGACATCGAGCAACCCGCCTGAAGTGTCGACGAAGGCTGGTTCGTTGGGACGCTCCGTGTCGTCTGCGCTGCACCCGATTACCGCGCGCCGCTCAAGATAGCGTTCAACGAGCCGCCGACCTACGGCATCACCCGGCAAATCATCGAGTTCGGAGACGCTCATGCGCACCAGCACCGCAGGCTCCAGGCCACGCTCGAGCAAAGAGGTAATAAGCGCTTCCTGTCTACGCTGAAAAGCCTTGAGCATGAAGGTCCGTCGAATGCCCTCCAGTTCGCCGCTGGCCTCATCGCCAAAGGTGTCCTGGAATGATCGCCCGGCCGCGACGCCGCGGTTGATCTCGTCGGCATACATATGCTCGCCGAGCCCCACCGTCACCTTCGTCACCCACGGCAAGACTGCGACGGCGCGGCGCATGTCGTCGGCCATTAGGAAGGCGAAGTTGGCGGCGCACCAGTAAGTCGGCAACCGGAAGCCGATTTGCACGTGCCCGTCGGCCTCCACGTCCACATTCGTAATGAAGCCGAGCTCGGTCACCGATTCGTCGAGTTCCGGGTCGATGACGAAATCGAGCTGTGCCCACACCTCGGCAGCTTCGCCGCAGGTGGGCCTTCGGTTTGCGGCGGCCGTGGCGTTCATGCGCTTTCCGCTGCCGGCTGGCGGATGTCTTCGAGCAGCTTCTTCTGCGCCTCGACATCAATGCCATACAGCCGCGCCGCATTGAGCCCGAGTATCTTTTTCTTCGTTGTCAGCGAGAGTTGCACGCCCGTTTCCTTGCTGACCGACTCGGGCAGCTCGAAGGCCATGAACTTCTCGATCAGCCACTTGGGCGACCAGATGCCGTAGTCACTGCCGTACAGGAGCTTGTCCTCGCCGATCCAGAACAGCAGCTCTGAGAGCACATGCGCAAAGTACTCGGGACGCGTATGAATGAACGGCAGCACCACCGCAAGACCGCCGTAGACGTTTGTCTCCTGCGTCGCGATCCAGCAGAAGTCGTCCAGACGCGGCAGGCCGCAGTGCTCGACGATAAAATTGAGGTTCTGGAAACTGGTCGCCGCGTCGTCGACGTCGGCAACGTCAAAAGCGTCGCGGTTCAGCGGCAGAATCGTCGGGCCTTTATGGACGTGGATATTCTTGATGCCCAGCTTCTCGCAGCGCTCGAGGTAGCGTTGAACGCCAGGGTCCGACAGCTTGTAACCCTTGCTGTCGCCGCGCCATTCCGCGGTATAGAGCTTGACGCCCTTGATCCTATACGTCTCGGACAGCTCGTCGAGATAATCGAGCCCCGCCTCACCGTCGCGCGGGTCGAACGCGCCATTGACGATGAAGCGGTGCGGGTACCGCTTCTTCAACACGTAGTTGCTCTCGGTCGTGTTGAAGCCGTTTTTGTAGAAGTCCGTCAGATAGGTGGGCTGACAGATGGCCATGTCGCCATAACCTGTGACGAACAGGTCGTTGTACATGACTTCTTCGCCATACTTGTCGAACTTCTCCTTCGGCCATAAATACTCCCTGGGACTCAGGTTCGAGTGATAGGCATAAAAGCAATCGATGAACTGTTGGCCATGCACGTTCTTCACATTCGCCTTGCTGCCGTCCCAGAGATGGACGTGCCCATCAATGATGAAGATGTCTTCACCGTCCGTGGTTCGATACATGACGTTGTCTCCTTAAATTATTTGAGCGTCCCGCCACCCGTCAGGGCATCCGGTCGCTCGATCAGGTAGCCGACTGCGCGCTCACTCGTAGGCCATCGCGTCGTCCATGTTCCCGAACAGGACAACAGTCTCGTCATCGATCATCACCATCCGGCCGTAGTGAGTCGACGTCGATATCTCGAACAGATGCGGGGTCATTTCCCGGCCCAGCGCTTCAGTGATCTCGCCCATCTTGAATTCGATCTTGCCCTGCCCATCGATGCGGATCATGGCGGGCAGATAGGTCACCGTGATGCCGGGCTTGTGGGCCATCAATTCAGCAATCGCGCGGGCCTCGACGCTGTCGTTCATCGTGACGCCGCATTGGTGAGAAACAGTCTGCTCGAAACGAACATCTTTCATCGACTTAAAGATATTGTCGCTATGCGCTGACATTGCTGTACTCCTCTACTCGGTTAGATTGCGCGGTCCGGCCGCGCGTTTGATTCGACTCGACAAGCAACCTGTCAGGCCTGGATCGTCGACGGAAAATGAATGCCGATTTCTCTGGCAATCAGTTCCGCTCGCTCGATCGCACTGCTCAGGCAATCGTTGAACTGTGCCGTCTTGACATGCGGGATCGACCAGATCGGCTGCAAATGCTTAGCGGCGCTGACAGCTAGCGTCCCGTGCTTCTCCAGCCACTCGCTGAACAGCTTTCGATTGGCCTCGCCATGCTTCGGATCGTTGGCGAGAATGTGGAACAGTTCCACCGCATTGGCCAGATTGCGCTCGTAGTCGCCTTCCGCGGCGGACACGACCGTGGGGGTCAGGAAGTCGTTCTGCGCGGCGGCCACCTGCATGATGAAACCGCTGCGGAACAGATCGGCGACCAGCGGCTCGAACACGATGTTCACCGCGAAATACTTTTCGAGGAAGTCGGCTGAGCCGCCGATGGTCTCGACCGCCCGACGCGTTTCCTGCCATATCGGATCGGTCAGCCAGTGCGCCTTGCCCGCGTCCAGATCCATGTTGGGCAGATCTAGCGCGATCTCGCCAAGGTAAAGGGTTAAGTCCTGGGCAAAACGCAGCTTGTAGGATGAGTTCGTGAGGATCGCGCTATTGATCATCTGCGTATAACCGTAGCGCTGCGCATGCATGGCGGCAGTGCCCAGACCAAACTCCGCATGCTTGTACGCACCGAGATGCTGCTCCAGAACTTTGACCCACGTCTTGTCGAAGCGCTTTACCGCACCTGAGCGCCGCCCATTGCTGATGGCGCCTGTGATCATCCCGACGATCGTCGATTGCCGCTGATAGTGAGTGCGTTCCCACTCTTCGTCGATCGCTCGGAATTTGTGCCAATCGGTGCTTTTGGCCGCCGTCCAGTTTTCCGAATACGTCGGCGTACCGTCGGCAAACGAGAGGATCCAATCCTGTAGCAGATAGCGCTTCGGATCCGGCTGGACATCGACGGTCATGTCCTCGTAGTGGGTCGCCTTACGCCCCTTGGGCTCGTAGTAGTTGTACTTGCGGCTGTCCGAACCAACAAACTGGGCTGCGCCGGCGGCGCCGGACTTCGGCGATACTTCTTCCTGCTGCACCGTGCTCATGTGTCCTCCTTCCTCTTTCGGTTATCGAGATATCCCTTTGGCGTTCTGCCGCGGTGTCCGTCAGCGAATGGCCTGGGTAAACTTGTCGAAATAAAGCCGCTCCGGCGCGACACCCGCCATCTGCAGGACCGGCATCACCGCATCGATCATCGGTGTTGGACCGCAGGTGTACGCGTCGATCTCGCCTTCGAGTGACTCCTCGCGCAATCTCCGGCCGAGCACCTCGTGAATGAAGCCTGTCTCGCCGGTCCAGTCGTCCCCCTGCTCCGCATGCGAGAGCGCCGGAATAAAACGAAAGTCAGGTAGCCTCTCCTCGAGTTCCGCGAATTCGTCGATATAGAACAGATCGCGGCGAGTACGCGCCCCGTAGAAAAAGCGAATGGGACGTTGCTCGCCACTTGCGACGTGGTCGTTGAGAATCGACCACAACGGGGACATGCCCGACCCACCCCCTACCAGCACCATCGGCCC
>JAXDQB010000505.1:0-5672 GCA_034668065.1 Paraburkholderia sp. | reverse complement strand
GGGTTGTCGACGCGGAAGATGCGCACACCTGCGTCGATCCAAAAGCGGATGACGTCGCGCAGCGCGAGCCAGAGTGCCGGCTTCGCTTCGTGAGCGTAGAACTCTGGATTGACGATGTCCTGATACTTTTTCGGCGGGTTCTCCGCGTAGCGCAGCGTGCCGTCCGGGCGCCAGGCGAACCACGCAGCATGCTCGGTCAGCCACGGGTGGTCGGGGGCGCATTGGATCGCGAAGTCGAGCGCGATTTCCAGGCCGTGCTCGTGCGCCGCCGCGAGCATGCGCCGGAAATCGTCGAGCGTGCCAAGCTCGGGATGCACCGCCGTGTGCCCACCTTCGTCGCTGCCTATCGCGTAGGGACTGCCCACGTCGCCCGGTTGCGCATCGAGCGTGTTGTTGCGGCCTTTGCGGTTGATCTTGCCGATCGGATGGATAGGCGGGAAGTAGAGAACGTCGAACCCCATGTCGCGAATGCGCGGCATCCTCGAGATGACATCGTCGAACGTGCCGTGTCTTGTCACCTCATCGCTCATCGAGCGCGGAAACAACTCGTACCAGCTTGCAAACCGCGCTGCGCTGCGCTCGGCGTCGATGCGGTACGTCGTCATGTCGCGGGAGAGAAACGGCCGATGACGCGCGAAGGTAAGCACCTGTGCGGTGTCCGGCGCAAGCACGAGCTTGAGCCGCGCTGCTGCGTTCGCATGCGCGAACTGCCTGGCGATCTGCCTTAATTGCGCCGCTGCCGTGCGCTGCATTTCATGCGCACCTTGCTCGTGCTGAATGCTGAGCCCCGTGCCGGTGGCGTCTGCGAATTCCCCATGGGGAATTTCCTCGGGGCGGGGCGCATCCTGCGCGCCGAACGAGGCAGCCGTGGGCCGCGGGGCGTCGGCCGTCTCTGCCTCGGCCAGAACGCGTGCGAGCAGATGCCGCGCTTCTTCAAGCTCGAGCTCGACGGATTGACTGGCGCCGAGCTTTTTGCGGATGTGATCGACGAGCGAGGCAAAGTCGTCGCGCCAGGCGATCACCGTGAACTCGTAACGCCCCACGCGTCTTAGCGCGATGCGCGCGTGCCAGAGGTCGAGCCCGGCGGGCTCGGCGGGCGTCATCGGTGTTTCGCGCCACGCGATCTCATCGGCCGCGCGCCAGATGACGGCCGCGGCGATCTTGTCGTGGCCCTCGCCGAAGATGGCCGCGGTGACTTCAACGGCTTCCCCCACGACGCGCTTGACTACAAAACGTCCCCCGTCGACGGACGGCGACACGCTTTCGATCGCGATGCGCGGCGCAGCGAGCGCTTCGATGACGGCAGCCGTTTTGGAGCGCGTCGAGCTGTCACGCAGGGTGACGCACGGGCTTGCCCTTGCGCGAAAAAGCCTCGCCTCGCCGGGGCCCAGCACGAACGCTTCAAGCGGCTCGAGGGGTGTCGTGCAGGCGCTGGATACCGGTTTGAAAACAGTGAAGCTGCCAGGCACACCCTCGAGAAAGCTGGCGGGCTCGACGAATGCCGGTGCGCTTAGGTCGGGGTTTGCGATGAAGAGTGCGGCCTCGCGGGCATCGCGCAGGTCCGGGCACTCGCTGCGCAGCAGAACGGCGACATTCGCCCCCGCTCCCGAGAGCGCGCGCAGTTCGCCGGCGGTCGCGAGAATCGGCGTGTGGGCTTGCAATGCATTCGCCTGCGCAATTTGCGCGCTTAAATCGAATTGAGCGGCAGCGCATGCGGCGCGATACTGTTCGGCGCTGCCTGATCGATACGAGAATGGCTCTCCGACGCCGTATTCGAAGCCCATCGGTATGAGCCATCCGGTCCCGATGGCGATGGCGGCCGCAATGGCGCGGCGATAAGCGCGCTCGACGATGACCGCGTCGCTCGCCCAAGTGAAGTTTGATGCGAGCCTCGGGCCATAAGGCGCTTCGGGGAAAGCGATCGGCGCGCCGAGTCGCAAGAGGGCGGCATGCTCGTCGGTGAGCCAGTCTTCGCGAAAGTCCCACCAACGCACCGATGAAAACACACCGTCGAAGCAAGCGCCGGCGAGCCGAGCGAGATCGCTGCGTGCGAGCCCGGGCGTCGCCGCAAGAAAACGCGTATCCGGATACCGCGTGCGCAAAGCTGCGCGGAGCTCGCGCCAGACGTCGACGGGTACATGATGAGGCGAATCGAAGCGAAAGCCTGCCACGCCCGCTTGCGAGAGCGTGAGCAACCGTTCGCTCCACCACGCGGCGAGCTGCGCTGCCCACGGATCATTGAAGTTCGCATAAGCCGCATTGTCCTCGCTTCGCGCATGACGCGGATCGAGCCGAGCGTCCTCGTGGTCGAGCCGACGGAACCAGTCGGTATGGGCGCGATAGAGTTCACCGTCGACAGCGGTGCGATCAATGACCAGGTCGATCAGCAATGCCAGCCCTTGCGCGTGTGCGGCATCGGCCAGTTTGCGCAGCGCCTCTTCGGCATCGGTTTGTGCCGCAAGAGCGGGGTGAAGCCGGTTGTGATCGGCAACGAGCTGTAGATGACCGGCCTGACCGGGTGCAAAAGGCGAGCCGATCAGGACATGATCGAAGCCAAGCGTGGCGGCGCGTTCGAATTGCGCGGGCCATGCCTTGATCGGCCCGGCGAGAAGGGGATGAATGAAATAGATCCGCGGCGCATACGCTTGACGTCGTTCCATCGGTCGGTTCCAGTGTCGTAGGCGATATGGATGCGCGCATGGCACGCGATCGCATCGCCGAAACAGGCGGCGCTTGAACGGCGCTGCGCTGCGCGAACGCGTTGCGGCGTCATTGGACAAAATTCGATCCAGTGCCGCGGCGAACTCGAACAGGCGAATAAGTGCAAGCAGGTTGCATGCCGCGCCGGCGCTGAATGGCGGGCATCGGCGAGCCATTGCGGATGGAAGCAGTATGCGCGTATTGGACGCTGATGTTGTGATGTGTTGTTAGTTGTCTTTCGCACCAAGTGGTGTAAATGTGACGGTCGATTGTTACATGCAACGTGACAGCGGCGCGCCCCGCTTTTCGTCATACGAAGCGGCTGTGCCGGATAAATGGGCGTTCGTGCCGGCGATCATCGAAACGCGCCGACGCGGCGATGAAACCCCCAAGCAACGGCGACTGCGGTCGACGTAGCGAAGCTGCGAACGAGACAGCCTCGAAAAGCGACCAGCGAAAGTGGCATGGGCTACGGGCACGGGACTATGATCGCTATATGGAAACCCAGTTTGAAAACTTTCCCGTCGTTTGCCGGCATCCGATCAACACTACCGGCCGCGATTTTATCGTCGGCGATTTGCACGGCTGCGTCGACGCGCTGCGTTATTTGTTGCGCGAGATCGAGTTCGACGGCGAGCGTGACCGGCTTTTCTCCGTGGGCGACCTGATCGATCGCGGCAGTCAATCGGAGGAAGCATTGACACTGCTCGACAAGCCCTGGTTTTATGCCGTGCTGGGCAACCACGAAGAAGCGCTTTGCCTGGTGGCCGAAGGCAACATGCGCCCAAGCTGGTGGTATGGGATTGGCGGCGAGTGGGCCAATGCGCTTTCCGATGAAACGCTGGTCCTCTATGCACAACGGTTGCGGACCCTGCCGCTCGTGCGCGTCGTAGGCGAGGGCGAGCACCGCTTCAATGTAATGCACGCAGAATTTTTCGGCAGCGATGCCGAGCTCGACGCTGGCTTCTTCACCGAGCGCGAGCGTCAGCAGTTGCTCTGGGGGCGCGAGCTCGCGCTCGGCAATGGCGATCCCGCGCGGCAGGAAGGGTTGTCGCTGACCTACTGCGGCCATACGCCGATGCGCGAGATGGGCCGCATCGGCTCTCAGATATTCGTCGACACGGGCGCCTTCGCGCGCACCGGCAAGCTCACGATCACCGAAGCGCTTAAATCGCGGGCCTGGTCCGTCTCGCTCGAGACCGCGCTGGCCGAAGGGGCGGCGCAAATGGTGCTGCCTTGATGCTGGTGCTGCCTCAATGCTCAGCGGCCGCGAAATCAGGCCGCTTCGATGCTGACGCGCCGGCGATCCGACGATTCGGCAGGTACTGACAGACAATCAAGGCCGCGAGCATGAGCGCGCAGCCTCCAATCGCACGCGAGGAAAGCGTTTCGCCAAGCACGAGCCATCCGGCAAGCGCAGCGAATACACCTTCCATGCTGAAGATCATGGCCGCATGGGCCGGCGCGGCATCGCGTTGGGCGACGACCTGAATCGTGTAGCCGATACCGACCGATAATGCACCGCCGTAAAGGATAGTTGGCAGTGCAACTGCAATCGATGACGCGCGGATCGGCTCGCTGAATATTGCTACAAGCAGGCAGAGGACACCGCACGTCGCAAACTGAACGAATGCCAGCGCAAGCGCGTCCCGCGAGCGGGCGAAGCGCCCAATGAGCAGGACTTGGAGCGACACCACGATCGCGCCGCCGAGCTGATAGAGGTCGCCGCTTTGAACCACGAACGAATCGCTCCCGCTGAGGCAGTACATGCCGGCGATAGCGAGTGCAGCGCCGAGCCAGGTGCCCGGACCGGTCCGATGTCCGAGTGCGACCCCGACGATCGGCACGATGACGACATAAAGCGAACTGATGAACCCCGCGTTGGCAATTTTCGTGTATTGCAAGCCAACCTGTTGCAACGAAATGGCGACGGCGAGCACGGTGCCGACGATCACGCCTGGCACGGCGAGCGCGGGGGCGCGCAGGAGGGCGGCAAGCTCGCCGCGCGAGGCGCGGGCGCCGGGCCTCAGGCAAAGCGCGAGCACGACCGCAGAGCCGAGCAGAAAGCGCAAACCCGTGAAGAGGAAGGGCCCAATGGCATGAAGGCTGAGGCGCTGGGCAACGAACGCTGAGCCCCAGATCATCGCGGCAAGCAGCATCAGCAAATTCGCCCGCGTGCGCTTGTTGGGTCCGTGAATCGAAAAAGGCGAGCGCATGTGGCGATTCACGCGAATCGCACGCAGTAGATGGGTGGAAGGTGGGCCGACGCCTGTTGCCAGCTTTCGCCTTCATCGTCCGACGTCCAAAGCCCACCTGTTGTCGAGCCCATGGCGAGCCTCGAGCCCGTCGCGTCGACAGCGAGCCCGTGGCGGTAGACGAGATCGTAGGCGGGGACAGGCGGCAAGCCCTTTGAAAAAGCCTCGAAGCTGCGCCCGCCATCGCGAGTGCGCGTGACGACGAAGCGCGCATCGACGGGCACGCGGCAGGCGTCCTTGACGGCCGGCACGAACCAGGCCGTATCGGGGTCGTGCGGATGCGCCGCGACGGCGAAGCCGAAGCTCGACGGCTGCGCTTCGATACGTTCCCAGCGCTCGGCACCGTCGGTCGAGCGGAAAATCGCGCAGTGATGCTGTGTCCAGAGCACATCGGGTTGCGCGCTGCACTGTACGACGCGATGCGGATCCTGTACGTTTGCGTCCCCCCGTCTTTCAGGCGGCATGTAGTCCGCTTGCATCCCCAGCGCGGTGACGCGCCAGCTTGCACCCCCATCGTTTGTTTGCCAGACGCCCCCGCACGACACGCCCACCGTTACGTGGCGGCTGTCGCGCGGGTCGACAATGATTGAATGGATGCCCGGATGGTCGTATCCGCCGCCGAACCATTCGCTGCGCTCACGGTGGTCCCATAGTGCGCGGTTCAACGTCCAGCTGTCGCCGGCATCGTCCGAATGGAATAGGCCGCCGGGAATCGTG
>JAXDQB010000504.1:0-15740 GCA_034668065.1 Paraburkholderia sp. | reverse complement strand
GACTGGATCGCCGTCAACGATCGGCTCGGACGGGCGGCCGCGGCGTTCGAAGCGAGCGAGTGACGCGAACGTTTCAGCTGCTGCTCGACGTATTGCGCGAAGCGCTGATGCAAGCGGGTGATTGAATGAAACGACTGGTCACGTCTTGCGCGATGCGGGTGGGGTATGGCGTTCGGCACCGTTGACTTGCAACCGGCGCCCACGCGCGGCGTGAAGTTTGGCAGCCCACTCGGGCGGAGCGAAGAGCGCACGCAGCTTGTCGGCGAATCGGTCGGCGTGCGCCACGTCGGCCAGCATCGACGCCCATTCGTGGAACGTCGCTTTAAGCGGATTGAAGGTCGGCACCGGTTCGACGATGCCGTACTCGAGCGGCTCGCCCGGATCCTCTTCGACATAGCTGCCGAAGAGCCGGTCCCAAATGACGAGCACACCGGCATAGTTTCGGTCGATGTAGCGCGCGTTTCGCGCGTGGTGGCAGCGGTGGATCGACGGCGTATTGAGCACGTACTCCAGCCAGCCGAGCCGGCCGATCGTCTGCGTATGCACGAAGAATTGAAACGCGAGGTTGACGAGCACGATCGTGACGATCTGCTGCGCAGGAAAGCCCAGCAGCGCAAGCGGCATCCAGAACACCCACATGCCGGCCAGCGGATACATGAGGCTTTGCCGGAAGGCCGTCGACAGATTGAGCCGCTCGGACGAGTGGTGAACGACGTGCGCGGCCCAGAGCCAGCGCACGCGATGGCTCATTCGATGAAAGACGTAATAGAGAAAATCCTGCGCGACAAAAAGCGCGGCGACGGACAGCCAGCCCGGTTGCCAGTCGACGAGACGGAAGTGTTCGTAGACGTACGCGTAGACAGGCACGACGGCGATCCACGCGAGCTTGTCCGCGCCCTGATGCATCAACGCGAGGGCGGCGTTGCAGAGCGTGTCGCGCCAGCTGTAGATGCGCGCTGCGGGCCGGGTCCGCGCCAGGTGCCACGCCTCCCAGCCGATGAATGCGAGAAAGACGGGCGCCATGGCGATGAGGAGCAATTCGGCGTCGAATTGCATGGACGTCTTCCTCCGGATCTTTCCTTGCTCTGATGGCAGCGCTGCAGTACGCGCCGCTGTCCCCTTTTGGATTCGGGCGGCGGCGTGATTGATGGCGGTCGCCCTATCGTTGCTCGACAGCGTACACGCTTGCACCCGAAGCCGGCACGATTTGTCGTAGAAGGACTATTCGATCGGCGACGCGCCAGCGCAACGACGTGCGATCCGTGCCAATCGAGGGACTCACGCTTGGCGCTCCCGAGATGGAATGCTCCTGCTTACCTCCGCGATGATCTGCGCGTACCGTTTAAGCATCGCGTTCTCCTCGACGCCCAGCGTGATCCGAATGGTTTCGCCGGTCTCGCCGAAGTTCGTGGAGTTGAACCCGAAACTGCTCCGATCGACCGCTGCCAGATTTTCGAAGGCTGGAAGGAGGTCGTTGCGGTACATCTCTTGATTTACATCTACTCGATCTTGAGGAGTCACGTCTTCCTTCGCCTTGTTCTTTACCTGCGCCACATACGCATCGCTAGGTTTGATGGCGAGGTACACCGTCTTGGGATCGGTGTTTCTGCCAAGCTCTATTGCGCCTCCGCCTTCGCCTCCGAGTTTCTTCTCGAGCATTGCCCTGAGTGTGGACGTGTTGTCCCGAACCTTGTCAAGATACTGCTTGAGTTCCACGCGGTTGGCATCCAGCATGTTCGCGATGTAGCGCACGTCGTCCTGCGCCACGTCCTGGCGGTGTTGCTCCATCTTCTCGTTGAATTCGGCCCATTCGTCACGTCTGTTGTTGATCACCGTGCCGACGCCAATCCCGGTCAAATCCATTCCGTTCTGCATGAACTTCGTACCGCTTCGAAGCAATATTAGATTCAACCGTCCGTCGTCGATATAGGGCTTCGCTTCCTGCAGCGTTTCCGTTATCTCGTCGTCGGAAAGATGGTTCAGCGTGACGTCCATGATCAGCGTGCGGGGTTCCCCCTCGTTCTTGGCAAACATGTTTTCTATCAGCGCCGCGGCCGCGCCGGCGTACAACAGTTTTCGCCGGCGGGCGGCGACCATCACCGCACGCCGCGATAAACCCACTCGAGCAGCGCGTCGTGGGCGGCGCGCGCGGCCGGCGCATGCTCGTCGTTGATGATGCTGACGACGACGTAGCTTTCGCCGTCGGCCGCGGCGACGTATCCGGCAATCGCGCGCACGTCGCGCAGTGTCCCCGTCTTGATATGCGCGCGGCCGTACACGGGGTCGTTGCGTAGCCGGTTTCGCATCGTACCGTCGACGCCCGCCACGGGCAGCGAGGCGACGAACACCTGCGCGACGGGGCTCGCGTTGGCCGTTTGCAGCAAGTCGGCAAGCGAAAGCGCACTCACGTGTTCTTCACGTGTAAGCCCCGAGCCGTTGACGAGCGCGAGCTCAGGCATATTGAGTCCTTGTGCGCGTAGAAAGCGAGTGATCGCCTGCGCCGATTTTTCGGGGGTGGCGGGTGGTTTCTCCGCGACCGCACCGATCGTGAGGAACAGATTGCGCGCCATCACGTTGTTGCTGAATTTGTTGATGTCGCGAACGATCTCGCCGAGAACGGGCCCCTCATGGGTGGCGACGAGCCGGGCCCCGGGCGGCACCGCGCCTTCGCGCGTCGCGCCGTTGAAGGTGCCCCCTTCCTGGCGCCAGAGCGCGAGAAACCCGCCGGCGAAAAACGTCGTGTGGTCGAGCACCGCGAGATTGACGGAGCGCGTCCCGCACCGTACCGGATATTCGCCGGAGAAGAGCGCCTCCACCGTGCCGTCGTTCTCGGGCGTGATGCTAGGCGTCGCGGCCCTCGTGCTCGTGCAGGCGCCGGCCCGCGCACGAAGTTCGTTGTCGATCTTCAATTGCGCAAGCGGCGGCTCGACATCGATCGCGACACTGCCGTCCTTTGAAGGCGTGAGCGTGAACGACAGCGATTTGAACGCGTAGAGAAGCGGATCGGGGCCCACGTTGTAGGGCGCGTTGACGTCGTCGTCGAAGGGCGGCAGGTTACGTGTGGACGGACCGAAATAATGCTTGTCGAGTACGAGCGCGCCGTCGATGCCCGTGATGCCGGCCTTGCGGATTCGGTCGACGAGATCGATGAGTTCCTCCGGCACGAGCTTCGGATCCCCGCTGCCTTCGATGTAGAGATTGCCGTGCAGCACGCCGCTTGGATCGACGGTGCCGTCCGCGTAGGCGCGCGTGTGCCAGCGGTAGTCGGGGCCGAGCATGGCGAGGCCGGTGTAGGTGGTGACGAGCTTCATCGTCGAAGCCGGCAGCATCGGCTTGCTTGCATTGAGCGCGACCACCGGCGTGTGCGAGCCGATACGCTCGATCACCACGCTTACCGACGAAAGCGGTACGTGCGCGCGTTCGAGCGCATTCATGACGGAGGGCGGCAGTTGCGTGCTGACGCTTACGTGCGGGCGATGGCGCAGCTTGCGCGCCTCGGCCGGTGCGGCGAACGCAAGCGCGGCGCACATGCCGAGGGCGAGGGCCGCGCGCCCGCGCATGCGGCGATGCGCGCAAGGCGGCGTATAGAGCGAGGCCGGATGGGTGTGAAGGGAAACAAAAGCGGGAGCGAGGTGCGCTGCGCGGCGCAGCAACGATATGAGCGAGGCGATCGTCATGGACGGGACGGCGATGGATCGGAGATTGCGGAAATGACGGCCGGCGGGGCAGGGGGGCGCGCCGAAAGCGCTCATTGTAGGGGCATGCCGGGGCTTGCGGGGCACGCTGTCGCGCGAGCCCGTTACAATGCGGTTCATGAATGACTTCGGGCGCGTCTGACGCGTCAAGCGATGCGGATACTGCTGGTCGAAGACGACAGGATGATCGCGGAAGGCGTGCGTAAGGCGTTGCGGGGCGAAGGTTTCGCCGTCGACTGGGTGCAGGATGGCGAATCCGCGCTCACGGCGGCGGGCGGCGAGCCGTACGATTTGGTGCTGCTCGACCTGGGGCTTCCCAAGCGCGACGGGCTCGACGTGCTGCGCGCGATGCGCACGCGCGGTCTCTCGAGGCCGGTCCTCATCGTCCCGGCGCGCGTTGCGGTGGCCGACCGCGTCAAGGGGCTCGACGCGGGCGCCGACGACTACCTCGTCAAGCCGTTCGATCTCGATGAGCTTGGCGCGCGCATGCGAGCGCTGGTGCGGCGCCACTCGGGGCGCAGCGAATCGGTGATCCGTCACGGCTTGCTTACGCTCGATCCGGCGGCGCACCAGGTGACGCTCGAAGGTGCGCCTGTGCCCCTTTCGGCGCGCGAGTTCGCGCTGCTCGAAGCGCTGCTCGCGCGTCCCGGCGCGGTGCTCTCGAAGAGCCAGCTCGAGGAGAAAATGTATGGCTGGGGCGAGGAAATCGGCAGCAACACGGTCGAAGTCTACATTCACGCGCTGCGCAAGAAGCTTGGCGCCGATCTCATCCGCAACGTGCGCGGCCTCGGCTACATGATCGCCAAGGCATCCTGAACAGGCTTCCCTGGCCGGCATCCGTCCTTTATGCGTTCGATTCGCAATCAATTGCTGTTTTGGCTCGTTGCGATCGTCGTCGCGGGGGTAGGCGTTGCCGGTTGGCTCATCTATCGCCAGGCGCTCGCCGAAGCGAATGAGCTGTTTGACTATCAGCTGCAGGAAATCGCAGCGGCCCTGCCTTCCGAACCGTTCTCGCAGATCTTCGGCGCGCACAACGATGCCGACGAAGGAATCGTCATTCAGATATGGAGCCGCACCGGTGCGCTGATGTACTACTCGCACCCACGGGCGCCGCTCGCGCCGCGCGCCGAGCTCGGCTTTTCGACGGAACGCACGGAGCGCGGCGACTGGCGCGTCTACGGCGCGATCGTGGGCGATAACGTCGTGCAGCTCGCGCAGCCGCTCTCAGTACGCAACCGGCTCGCGGCGAACGTTGCGCTGCGCACGCTCTGGCCGCTCATCGTGCTGCTGCCCCTGCTGGGACTCGCCGTCTGGATCATTGTTGGACGCGGGCTCGCGCCGCTCGCGCGCCTCGCTCGTGCGCTGGAGGCGCGCAACCCGCAAACCCTCGATCCGCTGCCCGATCGCCGCTTGCCGCGCGAGGTTCAGCCGCTTGTGCGCGCCTTGAACAGACTGCTCGCGCGGCTTACCGAGGCGCTCGACACTCAGCGCGCCTTCGTGGCCGATGCCGCACACGAGTTGCGCACCCCGCTTGCCGCCGTTCAAATCCAGTCGCAGCTCGTGGCGCGCGCGCAGGACGCGGAGTCGCGCCGCGAAGCGCTAGGCGATCTGCAGGCCGGCGTGACGCGTGCCACGCGCCTTGCCGAGCAGCTGCTGGCGCTCGCGCGGGCGGAGCCTGTCGAGGGTGCCGTCAAGGAGCCGGTAGACCTGCGCGCGCTGCTTGCCGAGTGCGTCGGGGCGCATGCGCCGCTTGCCCTGCGCCGCGGCGTCGATCTCGGCTTCGAGGAAGCCGAGCCCGCAACGATAAAGGGCGATGCCGACGCGTTGCGCGCGATGTTCGGTAATTTGCTCGACAACGCGGTCAAGTACACGCCGCAAGGCGGCCGCGTCGACGTTGCGTTGCGCCGTGGTCCCGAAGGGCGTCCATGCGTGCAGATCGGCGACAGCGGCCCCGGCATCCCGGCCGAGGAGCGCGAGCGCGTCTTCGGCCGCTTCTACCGGGACGCCTCCGCGCGCGCGCGCTCCGACGTGGCGGGCAGTGGCCTTGGTCTTGCGATCGTCAGGCGAGTGGTTGCGCAGCACGGTGCAGCAATCGAGCTCGACGCGGCGCCGCTTGGCGGCCTGCTCGTGGTCATCCGCTTCTGAACGCTGGGGGCCGCGCATCGGGCCGGCGGCAGTTCGAAAGGGCCCTCAAAGTGCGTCGTGCAGCGGGGAGCCCCGGTGAACCCATTAAGTCTCCTTTAAGTGAGCCCGCTTATTCTGCGATTCATCAAGCAAGGAGGCCCATCTGATGAATTCCAAGACGTTGTCTCGCAGCGCGGTCGCTGTTGCGGTGGCGGTTGCCATTTCGGCCGGCTACATGGCCGGCACACGCCACACTGATCCCGAGATCATCGCATCCGCTCACGCGGCGGCCATGATGCCGGCGGAAGCTGCGGCCAAGACCGGCATTCCGGATTTCTCCGGGCTCGTCGAGACGTACGGACCGGCTGTCGTGAACATCAGCGCGAAGCATGTCGTCAAGCAGCGTGCGGCGCGCCGCTCGATGCAGCAGTTGCCGATCGATCCGAACGATCCGTTCTATCAGTTCTTCAAGCGCTTCTATGGCCAGTTCCCCGGCATGGGCGGGGACGGCGGCGGCGACGGCTCGCAGGACGATGTGCCGAGCGCAAGCCTCGGCTCGGGCTTCATCTTCAGCAGCGACGGCTACATCTTGACGAACGCGCACGTGATCGACGGCGCAAACGTCGTCACGGTGAAGCTGATTGACAAGCGCGAGTTCCGAGCGAAAGTCATCGGTACCGACAAGCAATCGGATGTCGCCGTGTTGAAGATCGATGCCGCCAACCTGCCGACCGTCAAAATCGGCGATCCGAACCAGAGCAAGGTTGGCCAATGGGTTGTCGCGATCGGCTCGCCATATGGCTTCGAGAACACGGTGACCTCGGGCATCATCAGCGCGAAGGGCCGCTCGCTGCCCGACGAAAACTACACGCCGTTTATCCAGACCGATGTGCCCGTGAACCCCGGCAACTCGGGCGGTCCGCTCTTTAATCTGCAAGGGCAGGTGATCGGCATCAACTCGATGATCTATTCGCAAACGGGCGGCTTCCAGGGCCTGTCGTTCGCGATCCCGATTGACGAGGCGATGCGCGTGAAGGATCAGCTCGTGAAAACGGGGCATGTGAGCCGCGGTCGCCTGGGCGTCGCCGTTCAGGGCGTGAACCAGACGCTTGCCAATTCGTTCGGTCTGCCCAAACCGGCCGGCGCCCTCGTGAGTTCGGTCGATCCGGGTGGTCCGGCCGCGAAGTCCGGGTTGCAGGCGGGCGACGTGATTCTGGCCGTCAACGGCGATCCGGTCGACGACTCGACGGATCTGCCCTCGCAGATCGCGGCGATGAAGCCGGGCGCGAAGGCGACGCTCGACATTTGGCGGGACAAGTCGAAGAAGCAGGTGACGGTCACGCTCGGCTCGCTTTCGGATGTGAAGGTCGCCGATAACAGTGGCCCGAGCGCGGAGCAAGGGCGTCTCGGCGTGGCCGTTCGCGAGCTCACACCGCAGGAGAAGAGCAGCGCTTCACTTACGCACGGTCTGCTCGTCCAGCAAGCGGCAGGTGCGGCGGCAAGCGCCGGCATCCAGCCGGGCGACGTCATCCTCGCCGTCAACGGCAATCCTGTCTCGTCGGCGCAGCAACTGGGGCAGATCATCGGGAAGGCGGGCAACAGCGTGGCCCTCTTGATCCAGCGCGACAGTGCGCAGATCTTCGTGCCGGTCGACCTCGGCTGACCCGGCGAGCTTGGTTTCCGAAGTCCGGGGGAGGGCGCACCCCCGGCTGCGGCGGACGTCCCTGCCCTGGGCATGATCCTTGCGGAGAGTCCCTTGCGGAGAGTCTTTTACGGATGGCCGCTCGACTCAACGTGCCGGGCGGCGCTTCCCGGCATTCAGACAACGAAAAGGAGCGATGCCATGAATAAGATCGGACGGGCGGCCGCAGTTGCGGCGCTTGCGCTCGGATTCGCCGTTGGCGCGTTCGCGCAGGTTTCTCCGGGCTCGCCTGGTTCGCCGGATGCGGTCGGCGGTTCGACGACCGACATGACGAGCGCCGGCGATGCGAACGGCGGTGGCCTGCCGCAAATCGAACGGCAG
Source organism: Paraburkholderia sp. (assembly GCA_034668065.1). Lineage (GTDB taxonomy): Bacteria > Pseudomonadota > Gammaproteobacteria > Burkholderiales > Burkholderiaceae > Trinickia. Next base: position 7,898 of record JAXDQB010000504.1, on the reverse strand, counting down.
GGCACTATTGAGTATGTGTCGGGCGGCGTCGGTCTCGATGAGTCCACGGCGCTCAAACGTGAGGCGCGCCGCTGGCCGCTGGCTTTTCGCTTTACCGGTCCGACGTCGGACTATCTCGCCGACGTCCATGTGCGTATCGTCGATCCCCGTGGTATCGAGGTGTTGAGCGCGGATTCGATGGGCCCCTATATGCTCGTTAAATTGCCACCGGGACGGTACACGGTACATGCGAGCTATGCGGACCAGGAGCAAAAGCGCACGGTGAACGTTCCCGCCCGGCCGGGTACACACGCGGACTTTCACTGGGGTACGCAGTAGCGCATCGCACCACACGAGAGGCGCGCAGCCAGCCGGTCTTTGATCAATAATGAGAGCCACGGGCGCCCCGTGGATTTTTGTTTCGCCGCAGCGGCGGGCACCCGCGTGAACCTGACCGTAGGGAATCGCCATGACGACCGCCGATGCTCATCGTGTCGAGATTGAGTCTAATCCTCACCGGTTGCGCGTGATCCATCGCGGCATCACGATTGCCGATACGAGGTGGGGACTCACGCTGAAGGAGTCGGGGCTCCCCGAAGTGCTTTACTTCCCGCGCGAAGACGTCAACATGACTCGTTTCGAGCGGTCCGATCACATGACGCACTGTCCCTATAAAGGAGACGCGTCGCATTTCCATCTGCGCACGGAGGAGGGCAGCGTCGTCGTGAACGCCGCCTGGAGCTACGAAGCGCCATTCGAAGCGGCGGCGCGAGTGACGGGCTATCTAGCGTTCTATCCGTCGCGCGTCGACCGGATCGACCAGACGTCTTGAGCAAATCGGGGCGCATGCATCGAAAGAGACCGCGGCCTTTTTCATCACGTTGCCCGGGCGACGGCGGAAAGCCGCAAAGCAGGGCTGGTGCGCAGCATGTCGAAGCAGGCGTCGATGAAAGGCTCGATGTGCGCGGCCGGATTGAGCGAAGACGGCAGCATCAGCGAATCGCGCAGAAATCCGCCGATGAACGCATGCAGAAAAAGCGACGCTCGCCGGAAATCGAGATCGGCCGGCAACTGACCTTTCGCTATCGCGCGCCGCAAGTCCCCCTCGATCTTGCCCACCGCTTCCTCCATATTCGTTTGATGGCGCGCCTTAACGGGCCCCATTTCGTCAACGAACTCGCACTTTAGAAAAAGGATGTCGAAAACGCGCCGCCGCTGCGGATCGGTCGACGAGGCGCGCAGACACCACTTCAATACCTCGACGAGCCGCGCAAGCGGGTCGGCCGGGTCTCCGTCGCCATCGAGCAGTTCGTCAAGCGGTAAAAGAACGCGGTCGAACATCGCTGTGAACAAATCGCCCTTGTTCGCAAAGTGCCAGTAGATCGCGCCACGCGTCACGCCCGCCAGCGCGGCGATGTCCGCAAGCGAGGTGCGCGATACGCCTTTGTCATAAAAAACCTGCTCCGCGGCGTCGAGAATGCGGTTGCGCGTTTCCCTAGCCTCTTCCTTCGTTCGTCTGACCATGTAAATTGCCCTCGTCGGGGCTTCCAACCGGTTGCTATGCTTGAAAAGCTGAATTCGGCCTTGAAAAAGGCCGATCCGGCGAATACGGCTGCGATCGGAGCGGGGTGGTTATCACCGCGCTCCACGCGTCGCGAAAGAAAGCTTTTACATACATTGCTGAATGTATATACAATACGCTTTACGTTTGAAAGGTTCAAGCCGGATGGTGGGAAATCGCTGCGACTGACTGTCGCTCGGGCGAGCGCGGCACGCCTCGCTGGCCGCGCGGCTGTTTTTCGCTGGCGAGCTTTCGTCGGGCGTGGCTTGTGGATGCACCGGCCGCCTGTCGTATCCCTGCCGGCTTTCATCAAGCGTACTAGCGACGTGAGTCGCGCCGCGCGCCGTTGTGGGGATCTGGCGCAGCGGGCCAATTTCGTTCCCAGTCATTGACCAGAGGTCGCTCCATGCGTGTCGAACCGGTTCCTCTTCGCCTAATTTGCGTCGCGACGGCTACCCTCATCCTTGCAGCGTGCGGACAAAAACCATCGGCGGCACCGCCGCAGACGCCGGAGGTCGGCGTCGTCGCTGTGAAGACCAGCACCGTGCCGGTCGTTGCCGAGTTGTCGGGCAGGACGAACGCCTACCTCGTCGCGCAGGTTCGCGCGCGCGTCGACGGAATCGTTTTGAGCCGCGAATTCACGGAAGGCCGCGAGGTGGAAGCTGGTCAACGCCTTTACAAGATCGATCCCGCGCCTTACATCGCCGCGTTGAACAGCGCCAAGGCGACGCTCGCCAAAGCCCAAGCGAACCTCGCCACCACGACTGCTCAGGCGGCCCGCTACAAGGTGCTCGTCGCAGCGAATGCCGTCAGCAAGCAGGACTATGACAACGCGGTTGCCGCCGAAGGCCAGGCCGCGGCCGACGTTGCCTCGGGCAGGGCGGCCGTCGAGACCGCGCAGATCAACCTCGGCTATACGGACGTGATCGCGCCGATTACCGGGCGCACAGGCGTTTCGCAGGTGACGCCGGGCGCCTACGTACAGGCAAGCCAGGCGACGCTGATGGACACGATTCAGCAGATCGACCCCGTCTACGTCAATCTCACGCAGTCGAGCCTCGACGGGCTGAAGCTGCGGCGGGATGTCCAGGAAGGGCGCGTGAAAACAAGTGGGCCGCAAGCCGCAAAGGTCACGCTGATACTCGAGGACGGCCAGGCCTACCCGCTGCCGGGCAAGCTGCAGTTCAGCGACGTGACGGTCGACCAGTCGACGGGCTCGGTCACCGTGCGCGCCCTCTTCCCGAATCCGAACCGCGTGCTTTTGCCGGGCATGTTCGTGCGCGCGCATATCGAGGAGGGTGTCAACGACCGTGCGATGCTCGTGCCGCAGATCGGCGTCACGCACGATCAGAAGGGCCAGGCGATTGCCCTCGTGGTCGGCGCCGACGACAAGGTCCTGCCGCACACCCTCGTCACCTCGGGCATGCGCGGTGCCGACTGGATCGTCGACAGCGGGCTGCGGCCTGGCGACCGCGTGATCGTGCAAGGCACGGAGAAGGTTCGCCCCGGCATGACGGTGAAGGCGGTACCGGCGCAAGTCGCCGGCGCCGCGAGCGACGCCTCGGCCGCGCCTTCCAAGGAGGCTTCCCTTGAGGCGTCCCCCAAAGGGACTTCCTCCGGGGCGGCGGCGCCACAAGCGGCGTCCGGCACGTAATCACGGGAGTCCCGTTACATGTCCAAGTTCTTTATCGACCGCCCGATCTTTGCCTGGGTGATCGCAATCATCCTGATGCTCGCGGGTGTCGCATCAATCTTCAATCTGCCGATCGCGCAGTATCCGACGATCGCACCGCCTTCGGTTCAAATCAGCGCGAGCTATCCGGGCGCCTCGGCGGCGACGGTCGAGAACACGGTGACGCAGGTGATCGAGCAGCAGATGAGTGGCCTCGACCATCTGCTCTACCTGTCGTCGACGAGCGATGATTCCGGCACCGCGACGATCACGCTGACGTTCAACGCCGGCACGAACCCCGACATCGCGCAGGTGCAGGTGCAAAACAAGCTCTCGCTTGCCACGCCGCTCCTGCCGAGTACCGTTCAGCAGCTCGGCATCAGGGTGACGAAATCGAGCAGCAGCTTCCTGCTCGTGCTCGCGTTCGTCTCCGAAGACGGCAGCATGAGCAAGTACGACCTCGCCAACTACGTCGCCTCGAACATCGAGGATCCGATCAGCCGGATCGACGGCGTCGGCGTTGTCACGCTGTTCGGCACACAGTACGCGATGCGCATCTGGCTCGACCCGACCAAGCTGACGAGCTTCGGACTCACCCCGGTTGACGTCTCCACTGCGCTGCAGAACCAGAACGTTCAGATCGCGGCCGGCCAGCTCGGCGGCACGCCCTCGGTGCCGGGGCAGGCGCTGCAGGCAACCATCACCGAGCAGACGCTTTTGCGCACTACGACTGACTTCGGCAACGTGTTGCTGAAGGTCAATCCGGATGGCTCGCAGGTGCGCATCAAGGACGTCGCGCGTATCGAGCTCGGAGGCGAGACGTACAACTTCGACACGAAGTACAACGGTGCGCCGACTGCCGGCATGGGCATTCAGCTTGCCACGGGCGCCAACGCGCTGCAGACCGCCAAGCTCGTGCGCGAGAGGATCGCCGCGCTGTCGAAGTACTTCCCGCACGGTCTCGTCGTGAAGTACCCGTACGACACGACGCCGTTCGTGCGCCTGTCGATCGAGGAGGTAGTCAAGACGCTGCTCGAAGGCGTCGTGCTCGTCTTCCTCGTGATGTATCTGTTCCTGCAGAACCTGCGTGCGACGCTGATTCCGACAATCGCCGTGCCGGTCGTGCTGCTCGGCACGTTTGCGATCATGAGCGCGGTCGGGTTCTCGATCAACGTGCTGTCGATGTTCGGCCTCGTGCTTGCGATCGGCTTGCTTGTCGATGACGCCATCGTCGTCGTCGAGAACGTCGAGCGCGTGATGGCGGAGGAAGGGCTGTCGCCGCGCGAGGCGACACGCAAGGCGATGGGGCAGATTACGGGAGCCCTCGTCGGGGTGGCGCTCGTGCTGTCGGCGGTGTTTGTGCCGGTGGCGCTCTCGGGCGGCTCGGTCGGTGCGATCTATCGGCAGTTCTCGCTGACGATCGTCTCCGCGATGGTGCTCTCGGTGCTCGTCGCGCTGATTCTGACGCCAGCGCTTTGCGCGACGATTCTCAAGCCGATTCCTCAAGGCCATCACGACGAAAAAACCGGTTTTTTCGGCTGGTTCAACCGCACGTTCAACAAGAGCCGAGACAAGTATCACGGCGGCGTGCAGCACGTGATTCGTCGATCGGGCCGCTGGCTTCTGATCTATATCGTCGTCATCGTTGCGATCGGGATGCTTTTCGTGCGGCTGCCGAAGTCTTTCCTGCCCGACGAGGACCAGGGTGACATGTTCGTCATCGTGCAGACCCCCACGGGCTCCACGCAGGAGACGACGGCGAAAACGCTTGCCAACATCTCCGACTACCTGCTGACGCAGGAGAAGTCGGTCGTCGATGCGGTGTTCACCGTCAACGGCTTCAGCTTTGCGGGCCGCGGCCAGAATTCGGGCCTCGTCTTTGTGCGGCTCAAGGACTACAGCCAGCGGCAGCAAGCCGACCAGAAGGTGCAGGCGATCATCCAGCGCATGTTCGTGCACTACGCGACCTACAAGGACGCAATGGTGATCCCGTTCAATCCGCCGTCGATTCCCGAACTCGGTACCGCATCGGGCTTCGACTTCGAGCTGACGGACAACGCGGGCCGCGGCCACGACGCGCTCATGGCCGCGCGCAACCAGTTGCTCGGGATGGCGGCGGCGGATCCGACTTTGGCGCTCGTGCGTCCGAACGGCCTGAACGACACGCCGCAGTTCAAGGTCAACATCGATCGGGAGAAGGCGCAAGCGCTCGGCGTCACGTCGCAGGCAATCGACCAGACGTTTTCGATTGCCTGGGCCTCGCAGTACGTGAACAACTTCCTGGATACGGACAATCGGATCAAGAAGGTGTACGTGCAAGCCGACGCGCCGTTCCGCATGTCGCCTGAGGACATGTCGCAGTGGTACGTGCGCAACGGCTTGGGCGGGATGGTACCGTTCACGGCGTTCTCCTCGGGCCACTGGACCTTCGGTTCGCCGAAACTCGAGCGCTACAACGGCATTTCGGCGATGGAGATCCAGGGCCAGGCGGCGGCAGGCAAGAGTACGGGCCAGGCGATGCAGGCGATGGAGCGAATCGCGGCGAAACTGCCGGAAGGCATCGGCTATGCGTGGACGGGGCTTTCGTACCAGGAAATTCAGTCGGGCTCTCAGGCGCCGATTCTCTACGGCATCTCGATCCTTGTCGTGTTCTTGTGTCTCGCGGCGCTCTACGAGAGCTGGTCTATTCCATTCTCGGTGATCATGGTGGTGCCGCTCGGCGTGATCGGCGCGCTGCTTGCCGCGACGCTGCGCGGCCTCGAGAACGACGTGTTCTTCCAGGTAGGCCTGCTGACGACGGTCGGTCTCTCGGCGAAGAACGCAATCTTGATCGTGGAGTTTGCGCGCGAGCTGCAACAGGGGCAGGGAATGGGGCCGGTCGAAGCTGCACTGGAAGCGGCCCGCCTGCGCTTGCGGCCGATTCTGATGACTTCGCTCGCGTTCATTCTCGGTGTGTTCCCCCTCGCGATCAGCAACGGCGCGGGTTCGGCCAGCCAACACGCGATCGGCACCGGCGTGATTGGCGGGATGCTCACGGCAACCTTCCTCGCGGTCTTCTTCATTCCGATGTTCTTCGTCGTGATCCGCGCGAAGTTCGGAGGCGAAACGGAGGATCGCAATGTCGCGGCGCGATTGGGCGAGGAGCACCCCTCGGCGGCGTTGACCGGGGTGGGAGCCGACGATGAGCGCAGGAACGGCGGATCGGGCAACGAAGGACACTAAGATGCAGATGCGAAACCCTACCTTGATTGCAGTCGCCCTCGCGCTTTTTGCTGCTGGCTGCTCGTTCGAGCCGAAGTATGAGCGCCCGGCCGCACCGGTTTCAGCGAAGTTCCCGAGCTCGGGTGTGTACGCAACGCAGCCGTCCGCGGTGCCTGGGCGCAGCGCGCAGGGCGAGGCTGCCGCGGACATCGGTTGGCGCGAATTATTCGCCGATCCGCGGCTGCAGCACATCATCGAGATCGCACTCGCCAATAATCGCGACTTGCGCGTGTCGCTGCTGAATGTCGACGCGGCGCGCGCGCAATACCGGATTACCAGCGCGCAATTGTTTCCGACGCTCAACGCGGTGGGCAGCAAGACCCGCTCGCGCACGCCGGCGAATTTGACGGGCTTTCCCGAGCCGTTGCAGCAGCGTTATTACGAGGCGGGCGTGAGCGCCTCGTGGCAGATCGATTTCTGGGGCCGTATTCGCAGCCTGAAGGATCAGTCGCTCGAGCAGTACCTGGCGACGGCGCAGGCTCGCAAGGCATTCGAGATCTCGCTGGTTGCGCAGGTCGCCAATCAGTACCTGACGATGCTGGCCTACGACGACCTGCTGAAGGTTACCGAGGACACGGCGAAGACCGCGCAGGCGTCCTACGACCTCACGAAGCTGCAGTTCGACAACGGCACCGGAACCGAGCTCTCGCTTCGGCAAGCGCAATCGATTCTCGAAACGGCGCGTGCGAACTACCAGGCTCAGGTGCGTTCGCGGGCGCAGGCCGAAAACGCCCTTGTGCTGCTCATCGGGGAGCCGCTGCCTGCGGATTTGCCGACGGGGCGTCCGCTCGACGATCAGGGCCTCTTGGCCGACATCCCGGAGGGGCTTCCGTCCGATCTACTCACGCGCCGCCCCGACATCATGGAAGCGGAGGCGTCGTTGCGAGCGGCCAATGCGAACATCGGTGCCGCGCGGGCAGCGTTCTTCCCGCAAGTCTCGCTCACGGCCCTGGGCGGCTCGGAAAGCGTGCACCTCTCGGGGCTGTTCAAGCCGGGTTCAGCGGCGTGGAGCTTCTCACCGCAGATCACGTTGCCGATATTCACGGGCGGGCAGAACACTGCGAACCTCGATCTCGCGCATATCCAGAAGCACATTCAGATCGCGACCTACGAGAAGGCGATTCAATCGGCATTTCGCGACGTTGCTGACGGGCTTGCTGCGCGCAGCACCTACGACGAGCAGATCGCCGCGCTCGAGCGTGATGTCTTCGCCGAGCAACGCGCATTCGATCTATCGGATCTGCGCTTCAAAAGCGGCGTGGACAGCTATCTGCAAGTGCTGACCGCGCAGACGAACCTGTATTCCGCGCAGCAGTCTTTGATCAGCGCGCGCTTGAACCGGCTCACGAGTCTCGTCAATCTCTATCTCGCGCTTGGCGGCGGTTGGCTGCAGCATACGGGCGAGGCGCCGCGGCCGGCCGATGA
>JAXDQB010000503.1:0-7486 GCA_034668065.1 Paraburkholderia sp. | reverse complement strand
CACAACGACAGTGATCTCGCGATCTGCGAATCACGCGATCCCAAAGGGCTCTACGCGAAAGCACGCAAGGGCCAATTGCTTGAATTCACAGGCGTTTCATCGCCCTATGAAGCGCCGCTTTATCCCGACCTCACGGTCGATACGGCACGCTCGACTATTGCCGAATCCGTCGCCAAACTTCATGCGTTCGTCCGCAAAAACCTCGATCCCCGGTGCTTCGAACGCTGAACGCTAATGCCTGACTAGTTAAACTCTGGCAGCGTAGATGTAGAGATTTATCGATCCGTTCCGGCGCTCGTTTAGTCGATTTTTATAATAATCGGGGCGATATGACCCTCAAACCAGGCTCGACCGGGATGTGCGTTTAAGCTAACATAAAGCCGTGAAATGACGGAAATGTGCGCTATGGACCACATCGTTACGGGGGCGCTTACCCCAGTCGACTTCGGAAGAATGTTTCGCGCGGAACGGATGGCGCTCAAACGAACGCAGGCATGGGTCGCCGAGAACGCCAACGTGCGCCGCGAAACCATCGTGCAACTGGAGCGCGGTGAAAACGTGGGTTTGCACGTCATTATGCGCGCGCTCGGGACGCTGGGGAAAGGGCTCCTGATTGTGTCAGACAGGCCAGACTACGATCAAATGATGGCGCTACTCGAGGATGAATAACGACAAAGTCAAACATCTGGTTGTCAGCACGCCGCAAGGCGATGCAGGCGGACTCTTCAAGGAAGCCCGTTTCTCGTTCAACTACACGACGGCGGAGCGGGAGCGTGAGGTGTCGCTGCTGATGCCGATTCGGGCCCAAAGCTACGCGGCCACTGCATTGCCATCCGTTTTTGCGATGAACCGGCCGGAAGGCTTTCTGCTCGACAAGATTCGGGAACGCCTTGGCAAGTTCGTCAAGCTCGACGATATGCGATTGCTCGCCCTGACGGGACAAAATCAGATCGGGCGCCTGCGGTATCGCGAGCCGGACGCGATGGATGAGCCGCTGACAGCGCAGGTCGGTCTCGGCACGCTTCTGAAATCGGGAGCAAGCGACGAGCTCTTCGAATTTCTCGTCGACGTATATCTGCGGTCCGGGATTTCGGGATTTCAACCGAAGATCATGCTCCCGGATGCCGATGCCCTGGACGAGGAGGACAAGCAGATCGTTTCCGTGAAGTCGACCGCGACCACGCCCGATTTGATCGTGAAAGCGGCTGGCGAGGACTACCCCCATCTCTCCGAAAACGAGTTCCTCTGTATGGAGGCCGCACGGATCGCCGGCATCCGCGTGCCTGAATTTTGGCTTTCCGATGATGGGAGTCTTTTCGTGATGCGCCGGTTCGATCTCGAAGGCCCGCAGAGGCGACAACTCGGGTTCGAGGATATGGCTGCCCTCACAGGCCGCACGGCGAACGACAAGTACGAAAGCTCCTACACGCGGATCGCGCAGGTCGTTGCGGCCCACTGCCGCGAGAACCGCATCGAGAGCCTTTCGAGGCTCTTTGAGTACGTCGCGATCTCCGTCATGGTGCGCAACGGCGACGCACATCTGAAGAACTTCGGGCTCCTCTATGAACATCCCCGTGCAGGTGCGCCTTCGCTTGCTCCGCTGTATGACGTTGTCACCACATCGGTCTACCCGACGCTGGACCCACAGTCGGGGCGCGTCCTGACTGACCGCACCCCGGCGTTGAAGCTCGATACCGAGTGGCCGAAACGGTACCCGGACCGAAAGGCGCTCCTCGACTTCGGACGCAACGTCTGTCTCGTGTCCCGTCCGGAAAAGACGCTCGAGCGTATTGCGTCGGGGATGCGGGAGTCACTTTTGCTGCACCGCGATCGCATCGACACCGGGCTTTACAAGCAACAGGCCGCCGAATGGGACGCAGGCATGATGTCAGTCGAGCCTGCGCGTGTGTTCGTGCCCAAGAATGCCCCGGTCGAGGATCCGTCGGGGACGCCGGGAACCGGGCCGGAGCCTACGTAACAAGTCACGCCTACGCGAACGTGGCATAGCTGAAGACGGCACTGGTCACGGAGCGGACATGCGCCCGGCGTGTCTCTGCGCGATGCGCGATGGGGTAAGTTGGTTTAATTCGTCAAGCACCGTCTGCGCCTTCTGCCTCGGCAGACCGCCCCTCTTCGGGGATCGGCGCATAGACCGTCTCGACTGGCGCGGGGCCTCTCGCCTGCAACTGCGCCAACCCCGCCGCTACAGCATCGCGTGCCTGCGCGGCAAGCGCGCGCCGGCCCGTCGCCGGCGCGATCGGCGCGCCGACATAAAGATGCGCCGTGAGGGGGCCTGCGCGCAGCAAGGCATCGAGCGATTCACCCAGCGACATGTCGCCGATATAAGCCGGCGCCGTTGATTGGCGGCCGTGCTCGTCCTCGTACAGCAGGCAGATCGGCTGGACAGCACACCCGGCCGATACCGCCGACTGAAAAAGATTGGCGTGGAACGGCAGCAACGTCAGGCCATCTGACGTCGTGCCTTCGGCGAACAGGCACATCACTTCACCGGCCGCCAGACGCGCCGCCATTTCGTGCATCGTGCGATGTGCATCCTTGCGTTTCTCACGATGAACGAACACGGTGCCGAGTTGGTGTGCAAGCCAGCCGACGATCGGCCAACCCCGCACCTCGGCCTTTGAGACAAACGGCGTGGGCCGCCACGCGTTGATCACATAGATGTCGATCCACGAGATATGGTTGCTGGCTACCAACGCGCCTCGATCAAGCCGTGCCGCGTCATGATGGACGACGAGCCGCATACCGGCCAGACGCAACATCTTGAGCGACCACGCTCGAATCAATTCAAGCTTGCGCGCCGCCGACGCGTGCGGAAAGCGCGTGGCGACTGTCCACATGCCATGCAGCAAATGCAACCCGAGCCGAACCTTGGCTAGCGCGACCTTCATCTCGATCGATCCATCACCGTTGATACGTTGGGTACGTTAGTTGCGTTTGATGGGCCGCGCGTCAGGATTGCTCGAACGCGACACGCCCCGCGACGATCGTCGCGCGCACCCGTGCCGGAAGCTCATAGCCAAGGAACGGTGTGTTGTGCCCTTGACTCTTGAGCGCGCGCGCTTCAACGCGCCAATGCACGCCCGCATCGACGAGGCAAATATCGGCCGGCGCACCGGCTGCTATCCGGCCCGCAGGCAGATTGAGAACATCGGCCGGGGACGCGGTGATGCGGCTCAGCGCTTTGGCGAGGGGCACGCGCGCCTCCTCGGCCCATTTCACCGTCAACGACAGCAGTAATTCGAGCCCGGTCGAGCCCGGTGTCGCTTCGGCGAAAGGCAACAGCTTTTCGTCATCGTCGACAGGGGTATGTGCCGAACAGATTGCGTCGACGGTACCGTCGGCCAGCCCCGCCCGAATCGCGTCTCGATCTCGCTGTGAACGCACCGGGGGATCGAGCCGCAACTGCGCGTCGAAGTAGCCGATGTCGATGTCGATCAGGTGAATGTGATTCGCCGAGACGTCGCATGTCACCGGCAGCCCCTCGGCCTTCGCTTCGCGCACGAGCGCGATGCCCGCAGCCGACGACAAATGCGGCAGGTGTACGCGTGCGCCCGTCACCCGCATCAGCTCGAAGATGGTGTGCAGCGCGATCGATTCGGCCGCCACGGGCACGCCCGACAAGCCGAGGCGCGACGCCACGGCGCCGCTCGCCGCCACGCCGCCCTTCGCGAGACAGGCGTCCTGCGGCCGCAGCCACGCGGTATAGCCGTACGTGCTCGCGTATTGAAGCGCACGCAAAAGCAGCTGTGTGTCGACGATGGGCACGTCCGCCTGCGAAAACCCCACGCAACCGGCCTCCGTCAGCGCGACCATCTCGGTGATGACCTGCCCCTTCAGGCCGACGGTGAGCGCGCCGAGCGGATATACGTTGACCCGCTCGAGGTTGCGCGCGCGAAACTTGAGCATTTCGACGAGGCCGGGCTCGTCAAGCACGGGATCGGTGTCAGGCGGGCAGACAAGGCTCGTCACGCCGCCCGCGAGCGCTGCCGCCGTCTCGGATTCGAGCGTCGCCTTGTGTTCGTAGCCGGGCTCGCGAAGCCGTGCGGAAAGGTCGACGAGACCGGGCGCGACATAAAGACCGCCTGCGTCGATCGTCCTCGTCGCTTCGAAATCGGCCGGCGCAGCGCCGATCGCGGCAATCTTGCCGTCGGCAATGAATACGTCCGCCCGTTGCTCGGTGCCGGCCGCCGGATCGATGAGCGTGCCGCCTTCGATGTGAATCTTCATGCGCTGCCTTCTTGTTCGTCAGTCAGTCTGTGTCTGTGCGGTCTGTCTGGTTGGCTTCTCGCCGCGCTACTGCCCACGCGCTGCTTTCACGCACTCATGGCTCACGCGCTGCGAATGCGTGCGTTCACGCCGCACGCACTTTACTCGTTGTTGCCGGCGACGATGCTCATCACCGCCATGCGTACCGCAATGCCGAACGTCACCTGGTTCAGGATGACCGATTGCGGACCGTCGGCCACCTGCGAATCGATCTCCACCCCGCGGTTCATCGGCCCCGGGTGCATCACGATCGCATCGGGCTTGGCGCGTGCGAGGCGCTCGGGCGTGAGCCCCCAGCTCTTGAAGTACTCCTGCGCGGAAGGCAGCAGCGCACCGCTCATTCGTTCCTTCTGCAAACGAAGCATGATGACGACATCGACATCCTTCAGCCCTTCGTCCAAATTGTGAAACACGCGTACGCCCATCTGCTCGAGCCCGCCCGGCAATAGCGTACGCGGGCCGATCGCGCGCACTTCGGGTACGCCGAGCGTCGTCAGCGCATGGATGTCGGAGCGCGCCACGCGTGAATGCAGAATGTCGCCGACGATTGCCACGCGCAGGTTCGTGAAATCCCGCTTGTAGTGGCGAATCGTATACATGTCGAGCAAGCCTTGCGTGGGGTGCGCATGGCGGCCATCGCCCGCATTGATGACATGCACGTGCGGCGCGCAATGTTCGGCAATCAGATAGGGCGCGCCGCTCGACGCATGCCGCACGACGAACATGTCCGCATGCATCGCCGAGAGGTTGTTGATGGTGTCGAGCAGCGATTCGCCCTTGCTCGTGGAAGACGCGTTGATGTTCAGATTCAGCACATCCGCCGACAAGCGCGTGGCCGCAATCTCAAACGTGGTACGCGTGCGCGTCGAGTTCTCGAAAAAGAGATTGAAGACCGACTTGCCGCGCAATAACGGCACTTTCTTCACCTCTCGATCGGTCACGCTCACGAATTGCTCGGCGGTGTCGAGAATATGCGTGACGATTGCGCGAGGCAGCCCTTCGATCGTCAACAGGTGCTTGAGCTCGCCGTTCTTCGTCAGCTGCGGGTTGCACTTCAGAAAGCCGTGGCGAAAGCGATCTGGCGATGCTGCCGCGCCGCCATGATCGGCGCTGTCCGCCCGCCCGGGGGTAACGATGTTCATGTCTTTCCTGATGGAAACGTAAGTTGGGTTTCGCCCATCGTGATTCTTGCGCGGCTCATGCGAGCTTGCTGATTCGGATTACTTCGGCGCGCCGCGCCAAAGGCCGCAAGCATTTGTTAACCGCCACTCCCGACGAGTCGCCGTATAAGCTTTCAGTCTGCCTTCAGTCAGCCTTCAGTCGCTGCGCGGCTCGGTGCGGAAGGTAAAGCGCATATCGGCCTCGCGCGCCAGCACGAGCGTCGTATCCACGGGGAGATCAACGCGCCCGCCGGTAAAGCACGCGGCGATCGGCAGCTCGCGTCCGCCGCGCTCTGCCAACACCGCTAGCTCGATTGCGGCGGGCCGCCCATAGTCGTAAAGCTCGTTCATCGCCGCACGCACGGTGCGCCCTGTGTAAAGCACATCGTCGATGAGCACGATGCGCCGGCGCTCGACATCGAACGGCAACGACGTCGGGCTCGACTGGCTGTGCAGCCCTTTCTTCGCGTAATCGTCACGATGAAGCGCAACGTTGACCACGCCAAATTGCGCGATGCCGAGATCCCGCGCAAGCCGCTCGGCAAGCCACGCGCCGCCGCTATGAATGCCGGCAAGCACCGGCCCGTGGGCTTGGCCGATCGACTTGCCGTAGGCGTCGCGGATTTGCGCGAGCAAGACGCGATAGAACGCTTCGGCGTCAATGCCACTCATTGGATAGTCCGTCCAGGAATTGTTGAAGGATGATGCGCGCGGCTTCGGCATCGAGCATGTCCACCGCAGCACCCCTTTCGCGCAAACCGGCTTCAGCTTCTACCGAAGAATAGCGCTCGTCGACCCAGCTCACCGGCAGATTGAAGCGCCCGTTCAACTGATTGCCGAAGCGCGTGGCCATACGAGTCATCTCGTGTGGCGTGCCGTCAGGATGACTTGGCAGCCCGACCACGAGTACGTCGGGCTTCCATTCCTCGATCAGCTTGCCGATGGCCTCGAAACGGTAGTCCCGATTACGGTTGGCAATAATGACGAGCGCGCGAGCCTGGCGCGTCAGCGCGTTGCCAATTGCGACGCCGATGCGCTTTTCGCCGTAGTCGAACGCAAGCAGCGTCGCCTCACGCCCAACTGGCTTGCTCAAGCGTGCCCCGCATCGCCCGACAAAGTCGACGGAGAAACGCCGAGCAATGCAAGCGCCGCCGAGAAGCGGTCTTCGGCAGGCACCTCGAACACGATCCGCGGATCGGCTTCCACAGTCAGCCATCCGTTCTTCGAGATCTCCTCTTCGAGCTGACCGGCCCCCCAGCCCGCATGACCCAGCGTGAGCAGGAAACGGTTTGGTCCGTTGCCGCTCGCCACGGCCTCAAGCACGTCCTTCGACGTGGTCATCTCGAGGCCGCCCGTCACCGCCATCGAGGATGAGTACGAACTGCCCTCCACCGGCTCATGCAATACGAAACCGCGCTCGGTTTGGACCGGGCCGCCAAAGTACACGGGAACATGAAGCAATGGCTCGATTTCAAGCTTGAGATCGATGCGGTCGAACAGCGATTCGAGATCAATGTCGGTCGGCCGGTTGATGACGAGACCGAGCGCGCCACGTTCGCTGTGATCGCAAAGGTAGACCACAGTCCCTGAAAACGTAGGATCGGCCATGTTCGGCATGGCAATCAGGAACTGATTGGTCAAATTGATGCGATCGTTACTCATAGGCATGGTTCGAATTTTAGCAAAGACATGGCGGATCAACCCGCAACTTCCGGGCGTCGGGGCGGCGGCGCACGAAATGCGCCCGCGTACACCAAACGTCCAGCTATATTGGCCTTTGGCCTCGGCTGCGCATGCCGTTCATCAGGCACACCACTCTATCACGCCCACCCCGCATGCCAGGCAAGCCCACCCAACGGTGCCCGGCACGCGGAAACGGCGGCCAGCAGGCGGCAAGCTCAGACCGCAAACCGCGAATTGCGCAACTCAGGTTGCGCGCGCGGCCAACGTCGGCGCAATGCGCTCGATGGCTTGCGTGAGAGCCCCCAGCGGCGCCGATGACTGAGGCGGCGCTACGCCGGCCGCAACACGCAAGAGCA
>JAXDQB010000502.1:0-5159 GCA_034668065.1 Paraburkholderia sp. | reverse complement strand
CTCGGCCGGACGAATGCGCTCCAACGCGGTGCCGAGCTGGTCCGGCGCGATTTCGGCAAGACGTAGTGCGCCGCTCGCTAGATTCAGCCATGCCAAGCCGATCGCGTTGACGACGCCACGCTTGTTGTGCGCCGGGCAAAGTGCGAGCAGAAAGGCGTCGTTCTTGTCGGAGAGCAAAGCCGCGTCGGTGAGCGTGCCCGGTGTGACGACGCGCATGACCTTGCGCTCGACGGGGCCCTTCGATGTCGCCGGATCGCCGATCTGTTCGCAAATGGCGACCGATTCACCGAGCTTCACGAGCTTTGCGAGGTATTGCTCAGCGGAATGGTGCGGGATGCCCGCCATTTTAATGGGGTGGCCGGCCGAAGCGCCGCGCTGCGTCAGCGTGAGATCGAGCAGGCGTGACGCTTTTTCCGCATCTTCGTAGAAGAGTTCGTAGAAGTCGCCCATCCGGTAGAAGACAAGCGTGCCGGGGTGTTCCGATTTGATGCGCAGATACTGCTGCATCATGGGCGTGTGCTGACTCTTTGCATCTTCGGCAGGCTGTTGTTTCGTATCCGTAATCTCTCGCACGTTCTTATCCAGTCAGGCTTCCTTGCCAGGTTTAATTCCGCGGTATCGACACGCGACTCGTCGCGACACCGCGCGGCATCATTCGGTCGGCGTAACTCATTTCACGCCCTTTCGTTGAAGCTACGCCGCGTTTTTTTCACTTTAGCGGCAACCTACGCCGAGGGCGTTTGTGCAATTTGACGCAATGTCGGCCGCAGGCGGCCAAATGGGAGCGACTCGGAGCGGCTAGTAACGCAGGGAGATGATCCTGCGCTGGAGCGTCGGTATGCAAGTCTGCCTAACGGCCGATTCGGCCGATTCAACTTCTTGGCCATGCTGACGAATCCTTGGTCAAGGAGGGGCAAGCGGTTTCCATGTCCGGCTAACAGAGGATAGTCTCCTCACGCCGTCGCCACGTCGCGGGGCGCAATGTCCGACTCGATTTCGCGGCCGTGTGCGCGCACGGCAATCTTGAGGTCATATGTTTGCTGAAGGTTTAGCCACGTTTCTGCGTCGCCACCGAAATACCGTGCAAGCCTCAACGCCGTGTCAGGCGTGATGCCGCGGCGTTCCCGCACGATATCGTTGATGCGTGCCGGCGTGACCTGCAATGCGTTGGCGAGCGCATTCGGTGTCATGCCGAGTCTGACTAAATATTCTTCTCGAAGAATTTCGCCCGGATGAATCGGGCGCATGCCATTGCGAAAGCGAGCCATCATGCACCTCTCAGTGGTAACCAACGATCTCGGCGGCCTCGGGGCCGTCCGGGGTCCATACGAAGCAGACCCGCCAATGGTCCTTGATGTAAATACTGTGCTGACCCACGCGATCACCGCACATGGCTTCCAGTCTGTTGCCTGGAGGGGACCGCAGGGCGTCCAACGATGCTGTCGCGTCGAGCAAGAGCAGTTTGCGCTCATCGAGCGCACGGACGTTGACGAATCTCTTTGCGCAGCGTCCCTCGAACAGGGCTTGGGTGTCAGGGCACTTGAATAACTGGATCACCGGCGCATGGTATATCGCTTACCGATAAGCGGCAAGCGACCTTCAGCGCCAGGGACCGACGCAAAGTGCGTTATTGGCCCATGCCGGCGCCCGACGCTGGGTGTTCCCTACTCATGCCTTGCTTCTTTACGTGTTTTTTCGAGTGCTGCTTCTTGCCCATGGCGCCGCTCGCCATCGAATCGCTGGCCATGCCTGAGTCCTTCATCCCCATCGTGCCGCTCGCGCCCATGTCGCCCATGGCGCCGCTCGCCTGGGCAAAAACCGCACCGCTCGAAACCAACAGCGCCGACGAACAAAACACCGCGATGACGATACGTTTCATTTTTTGGCTCCTGTTTGATGAGAGAAATCGGGCCAGGCGGCACCGGTTGATTCGGGGTTTTTCGAGGCGGTCGGGGCCATATCCGCTGTAACATCCGCATCAGGACCCGCCGAACCAGTTGTAACCCCGATCCGACCAGTAGCCGCCCGGATAGGTGTTCGTAACGAAGATCTCCATGATGTGCTTGGGATTTTTGTAGCCAAGCTTGGTCGGCATCCGCAGTTTCATCGGGAAACCGTATTTCGCCGGCAAGGTTTCGCCGTCATACTGAAACGTCAAAAGCGTCTGCGGATGCAATGCGGTTGCCATGTCGATGCTCTCGTAATAGTCGTCCGCACACTTGAAGCCGACAAATCTTGCATTCGTATCTGCGCCGATGCGGCGCAGGAACGCCGCAAATGGCGTGCCACCCCAGCGCCCGATCGCGCTCCAGCCCTCGACGCAGATGTGGCGCGTAATCTGCTCCTCGTGCGGCAATGCGTACAACTCAGGCAGCGTCCAGCGTTTTTTCCCCGTCACTAGGCCGGATAGCTCGAGCACGAAATTGCCGGCATCCACGTCGGGCACATCGTTGATCTCATAGTACGCGTTGAATGGGAACGGCCGCGTGAGTTGCGCTTGCGTATACGTGGGCGCCAGGCGCTTAGGATCGAACAGCCAGGCCTGTACGCGGTCGTTCAAACGCGACACGCTCATAAGGAAGCGGTTGACCGACCCGTCGTCTGTCAGCGAGCAACCGGTCAGTAGCGACAAGCCTCCGAGCGTCAGCGCCCGCTGCGTAAAAAGCCGCCGCGACGGCATAGCCAATTCGCGACGCAGGTCGGCTAGAATCGACGCGCGGTCGAGCTGCCCAGGTCTATTCGCATCAGACATGGTGTTCTCCTAGCGCCCGCGCAGCATCGCCAGAAGCGAGCGCGGCACGATTGCAACCATCACCACGTGCACGACAAAGAAGGCGACCAAAACTGCCATAGCGCAGAAATGCACGATTCGAGCCGTGTCGTAGCCTCCCATTAGCCACCGCAGCGACGGAAACTGCACCGATTTCCAGATCGCCAACCCCGACAGCACCAGCACGATCAGGTCGACGATCACGACCAAATAGGCAAGCTTTTGCACCGCGTTGTAATGGCGCAAGTCGTCGTGATGCAGCCGCCCCGTCAAGGCGGCGAATACGTCCGAGAAAAAAGCGGCCGGCGTCAACGGGAAGAACTTGGTGAACACGCGGCCGGTTGTCAGGTTTAGACCGAGATAGACAAGTCCGTTTGCCATCAAAAGCCACATCGCCGCGAAATGCCATTGGAGTGCGCCGGCGAGCCAGCCGCCGAGCGTGAGTCGCAGCGGAATCATGAACCCTTTGAAAACGGGTGACGCATCATAGATGCGCCAGCCCGAGAGCACCATGATGATCGCAGCAAGCGCGTTGAGCCAGTGCGTAATCCGCAGCCATAGCGGATGGACGGGGTCTACGCCCGTGCGCGCAGTCACCCCGTCCGGGTTATCGGCACCGACGTTTTCGCCTTTCTGTTGTGCGTGGGCGGGTACACGTGTCGATGCTTTCATGGCTCTCTCCGCGTACACCGCCATTCCAGCGAGCGATGAACGTCACTTGCAGTCCGGCCCCGCTTCGCGCGTCGTCGGAGAAATGCGGCTGCGCCTGGCTAGTGACGCATGCATCGGCGCAAGTGTCGACGCGAATCCATTCGTGCATGTCAAGCGCGTTCTCTTCGAGCTTCAGCGACAAAGATAGGTCGCGAGTAGCAATCGGTCCACCCGTGTTTGTGTCAGTCACCGCACACAATCTGCCGAAAAATGGGTCGTGGCCGCCGGCTTGCCGCTTCATGGCGGCAGAAATTCGCCTTTCGCGTTCGTGCTCATGATGGAGCTCGTGTTGGAGCCCTTGTTGGAGCCCTTGTCGGAGCCCTTTTAGACGTGGCGTCGCTAGTGGCTGGAAAGGAGTGCGATTCAAACCCACCGAACCGAAGCGGAAAAGCGCCGCCTTCGGTCGCGAAGATGAACTCGGGCGGGATCGCAGGACCTGGCATGAGAAATCTCGCGCCGCAGGTGTGGGATGCAGTGAAGACGAAGCTGAAAAAAGAAAAGGGCGGCCGAAGCCGCCCATGCCTTCGCGATGACGCGTGATGCCTTAGGCGTTCTGCGTCACCCGGCTGTACGGCGTGAGGATTGGCACCATCTGTGCATAGACCTTCGGATTGCCGGCAACGATCTCGCCAAGATGCAGGAAGTCCGAATCGCCCGTGTAGTTGCCGACGAGCCCACCCGCTTCGGTAATGAGCAAGCTGCCCGCAGCCATGTCCCAGGCGCTGATGCCTTGCTCGAAGAACCCGTCAAGCCGGCCGGCTGCGACGTTCGCCAGATCGAGCGCGGCTGCGCCCGGGCGGCGCAGGCCCGTGCAGGCGCGCGTCATGTCGGCGAAGAGGCGGCAGTAGGCCTCGAGTTGATCGTTTTCGCGAAACGGAAAGCCCGTGCCAATCAGCGAATCCGCAAGCCGGTCGCGCCGGCCGACGCGAATGCGTCGATCGTTCAGGAAAGCGCCACGGCCACGCGAAGCGGTATAGAGATCGTTGCGCGTCGGATCGTATACCACGGCCTGCGTCATGATGCCCCGGTGTGAAAGTCCGATCGATACGCAGTAGTAGGGCAAGCCGTGAATGAAATTCGTCGTGCCGTCGAGCGGATCGACGATCCACTGATAATCCGATTCATTGTCCGAGCGGCCGGATTCCTCGGCGAGGATGGCGTGGTCGGGGTAGGCGGTCTTCAATGTATCGATGATTGCCGCTTCCGCAGCCTTGTCGACTTCCGTGACGAAATCGTTGTGCTGTTTCTTGCTCACCTGGATGAGATCGAGATCGAGCGACGCGCGGTTGATGATCTGTCCGGCGCGGCGAGCCGCCTTGACAGCAATGTTGAGCATGGGATGCATGAGCAGATTCCTTGTGCCGCGAAACAGCGAGTGCTGCCACGGAATGGACCAAAACCGCCGGGAACACGCACCGCATGTGCGAATTCCGTCGACGAAGACGAATTGAATAAGAGCAATGCACGCACACAGCCAGGCTGAAGGCTGTAGGCGAGGGTACGCGCGAATAGCGGCGATTTTACCCGAGTCCGGGGGGCGGCGCCGTACACGCCGGTCTTGTGGGGTCTTCCGTGAGTCCCACGGTTTGCTTCGCAGGCGCTTTGAGGCGTTCCATGGCGATGCCTAGAACGAGCGCGAGCGGAACACCGACCGCGAGCGAAACGCCGACCGACTACA
>JAXDQB010000501.1:0-5115 GCA_034668065.1 Paraburkholderia sp. | reverse complement strand
CGCCGCGTGCGCTGCCGATGCCGCTACGGCAGCCGATGGCGCCGCGTGCGCTGCCGATGCCGCTACGGCAGCCGATGACGCCGCGTGCGCTGCCGATGCCGCTACCGGTGGATTTTGAAGCGTACCTTCGACCACGACGCGCGAGCCGCCAATTCCCACGCCGACATGCGTAATCGACACTTTGTCATGCGGCAAGGCATACGCCGCGGCCTCGCGCATCTGCGCCTCGCAAATGCGCGGATTCTTATACAGCGTGCAGCCAGCCGTCAGAAACGAGCTGAGAAAGAAGCACGCAAATGGCGCAATCCGGGATTTTTTCATGGACAGGTGGGGCGGTTTTCTGGCGGCGGCCATTGTAGCGTAACCCGCCCGCATACCTTCCGCGCGAGCAATGGTAGAATCACGTCCGCCCTGCCCGGGTGATGAAATTGGTAAACATAGCGGACTTAAGCAATTGAGTGCCCGGTTGGAAACGGCCGGTGCAGAACCCTTCAAATTCGGCGAACCCCCTGGCTCCAGCCCGCGCTTGCTTTGCAAAAGCGCGCGGCGCACAGCCGAGGCAACGCCGAGCCAAGCCCCTCGCGCGTGGCTGCACCACGCGCGTTGGGAAGGTGTAGAGACTAGACGGGGGGCGCCTAATGCGGCTGGCTCTTGGAGGCTGGCCCCGATGGCGAAGGCATAGTCCAGCGCACGAACGGCGATGAAATCGTTGTAACCGCCGGCATCTAAAGGTGCAGTGTGAAGAAAATCCGCCGCCTAACGGCTTGCCGGTTCGATTCCGGTCCCGGGCACCAACGGCTCCCCCAATCGGGCGATATACGCCTGTATTAAGCTGCCACCCATAAGAAGGGCCAGCCGAAACCCTTCGTAGAATGGTTTTATCCGCCTCGCACCTGTACCTTTATCTCTAGGCCGATGTGCTCGCGTGGTATGCCTGCAATGGGCTGTCCTCTATGGTCGCCGTTTTGTTCGATCAAGGCGTGACCTTGAATCTTGCTTAGCGAGAATACATGCCCTCCGTTCTCTGCACTCGCATCGTACTCGGATGCAACGCTTACCACGAGTACACCTACGTGCCGTGGCTCAACAAATACGTGTATCGACGGACGGTGGATTTTTCGCGCGTCTGCATTCAATAACCACAAGGGAAGAGGCAATGAACATTTTGTCGATTTCTGCTTCTGTGGCAAACCGCAATGCTCCGCTATACCGTCTGGTTCTTCGAACCCAACCGTATTTCATTGCATTGCGCATAGAGCAGTCTGCCAAAACACTTCAACAGCATGGGCCTGACGGACGGTCTCCGGCCCAACAACGCGCGGCCGTTAGCTCAAAATCCCCGGGCAACCACCACGGCGATCGACGTGGAAACGCAAACCCGCGTTCTTCACTAAATTCGGTGCCGCTCAGTTCGCTTGCACATGTGGTGGCGCCAACGGTACAGCGGCGCTGTGATCATCGGCAACGGACGCAGTAACGAACACAGTAACGGCGCACAAGCGCAGTAACAAGCTCAGCATGCCGGCACCTGCCAGCCGGCCGAAGGCAAGTACATCGACGTGGAGAATCAAATGAACATCTTGGACATGGCACGAAAATCGGGGATGACGGTAGTCCTCGACGCGAGAATTGGACGTCAGGAATACCACACCGTTTACAGCTCCGTCGTGGCGCTGGAGCGCTTTGCAGAGCTGGTTGCCGCATCATTACAAGACCAGGCATTGGCGCAGGATTGAGGGAGATTGAGGGGGAGGCCGGTCAGACGTTGCCGCCACTTTTGCCCGAATTCCATCGCCTAGAATGACTTACGCAGGCCCTGCGATTCTGCCAATGTGATCGGGCGCTTTGCAGGATTGCTTGTGCATCGCAATGACGGCGTTTTAATCCTAAGGGGAATCGTCATGGCAACTTACATAGTGCTTGCTCAGTTCACCGACCAGGGAATTCGCACCATCAAAAACAGCCCACAACGGGCATCACAGGTGGCGGAAATGGCCAAGGGTTTCGGCTGTGAAATGAAGGAAATTTATTGGACGTTGGGTCAGTACGATATCGTCGTTGTCATGGAGGCAAAGGATGAGCAAAGCCTTTGCACATTCGGCTACGCGCTCGGGTCTGCAGGCAACGTGCGCACGCAGACTCTGCGCGCATTCACAAAAGATGAAACCAAGGCGATCATCGGCAAGCTGCCTAGCTGATTCGTAGTAGTCCATCTGCTCTAGACGAGGAAGGAACGTTCGCTGCGATTCATCTAAGCTCAACTGAAATGAAGCTGCGGATGTTGTCGCGCAAAACCAGCAATGCGATCTCCTTCCCCGCCTTCGCCGTCAATGCGGCGAGTTGTTCGCGCGACATGATGGGCGTGCCGTTGACGGACAAAACAATATCCCCGGGGTGGATTCCAGCATTCGCTGCCGCCCCGAACACTCCGTCAACCACCAGCCCAGCCGCAAGCGCATTCGCACGCCGCTCATCGTCAGTAAGCGGATGGGCGACCAAACCGAGGCGATTCGGTGAAGCGCCATCGGCTTGATGCGCACTCGCGCTTTCATCCAACGCCGATATCGCAATCGTCGTCGTCACTGGCCGTCGATTGCGGATAACGGTGACAGTGGCCTTCGTACCGGGCTGCAGACCAGAGACATAATCGGAGAGTTCACTCGCACGAGCAATGGCTTTGTTATCGACGTGCACAATCACATCGCCTGGTTTAAGGCCGCCCGCGGCTGCCGGCGTACCCTGCTCGACCGAATCGACCAGTGCCCCTGACGGGCGCGACAAGCCAAAGGCCCCTGCCAATCCTGGATCGACGTCTTGTACATCAATGCCAAGACTGCCGTGCGTCAACCTTCCCTGGACTTGCAATCGCGTGCGCAACTTGGCCGCCAAGTTGATGGGGATGGCAAAGGTGAGGCTCCGGTACCGCTCTGCGTCCGCGTAGATCTGCACGTTGATGCCGATCACCTCACCGGCGCGGTTGAAAACCGGCCCGCCCGAATTGTCCGGGTTGATGGCGACATCCGTCTGGATGAAAGGAATATCGGTACCGTCCGGCAATGCATGCGGCGTGGCGCTCACGACACCGGCGGTAACGGTGTTTTCGAAACCATAGGGCGATCCGATAGCCAGCACTTGTTCGCCCACGCGTACGCGCGAAGAGTCTCCCAGCTTCAGCGCAGTAAGCTTTGTGGCCTCGATCTTGATCAGCGCAAGATCGCTTTGGGCGTCGACAGCCAAAACGCTCGCGTTGAACTCTCGGCGGTCAGTCAATTTGACGACCAGATTGTCTGCGTGATCCACCACGTGGGCCGTAGTCAAGATCAAGCCGTCAGAGCTGATAAGAAAACCTGAGCCGATTCCCGACATCGCACGTGGGGCGTTTGCCTGGGACTCTTCCCTGCCCGGCATCAGACGCTTGAAGAACGCGAAAAAGGGGTCGTCCTGATCAATCGGTGCGAGCTCCGCGGAGGCCGTCTGCTGATCGGAGGCCGTGGCGCTGATATTCACCACGGCAGGTCCGTATCGCTCGACGACGGCAGGAAAGTCGGCGGGCGCCGCCACACTCGGCGTCGCACTATATGTTCTGTTTCGGGGAGCCGGTGCATTCGGGGAGCCAGCGGCGGTGGCTGTCGGCTGCACGCAGGGGCAAATGGCAAGAATGGACGCCGTCACAAGGGCACGGCGCAACGCATAGGCAAACGTCTGGCGGATCTGGCAGCACACGGCACATCTCCAAAGTTGACGTCACGCCAGTAATGGCGCTCGTCATGCGCCGGCGTTTGAACGCCCGGCGCCGGCGGAGAGATTCTCGCGTAGCCGCCAAGCGACGGCTGTGATGTAGTGCACGGATGAAAGCAACTTTCTGGCGCACACGACGTCGGTCAGTGTCCGACGCCTCCGACTCGTCGATACAGCAGCCGCCCGGCGTTGGCAAGGCCAATAAACGTGCAACGGCGCCACTTAGTTCGAGCTCAGCACCCCTGTTTTGCCTCAGCGCAAGACGCCAACGGTCCAGGTGAGTCCGATCGCCGCGTTGACGACCAGTGACGGAAACGACGAGCACGCCGGACCGCTGCGCTGCGGCAAACGGCCGATGCAGGCGCTTTGACGTTGCGGGCGCACAGCGAAGGCCAACTCGGCTGGTCGACGGTGCAACATCGGCTCGCCGTCAATCGATAATGCGCACCCCGAGCACCGTGGCGCGTGATTTCCGAATGCGCTCAGCTTCACGGTAGCGTGCCTGGAACGAGTAGTCGGAATCGAGCGGCAAATGCGGCGAAGCAAAAAGGTCGCTGACCTTCTGGAACAAGGCGAGAACGAAGCTCATGGCCACTCCCGTTGAATTTAGGGGTTTTCCCTGAGTTTTCATTCTATCGGTTTCGCCGGGCGGCCGTCTAGTGCACTGCATCAATCCTTTGTCGAATATCGTCGATTCGTCTATCAATGACCCCTGCTTCGTTGCAGTGTTACAACACTCCTCGCCGCTTTATCGTCCACGCCCAACGCGCCGCCACCCTCTCGTTTGAGCGGCCTTATTCACGGCGGTGTGCGCCTCACCGGCGGCGCTTGGCCGCTGTCGACTTGGCGGTTTCGACATCGATTGGCTCGATGCGCCGCTAGCGCTCTCACGTTCAAGCACAGCTCTCGTCGTGCGCTAGCGCTTCTCCTTCGTTTGCGTGCGCGCGGACTTCTTCGCCGCCCTGCCCCGACCTGCCGCAATGTCCTTTTCCGCTTTCTTGCGCGTTGCTTCGCTCGTCGTCCCCTTTTCAGGAGGCTTCACGTCAACGCCGGCACGCCGCGCTTTCGACAGTCCGATCGCCACCGCTTGTTTTGCCGACCTCACCCCGTGCTTGCCGGCGCGCACGCGGTCAACCTCCTCCCTCACAAATTCACCCGCTTGGGTGGTGGGCGCCTTGCCAGCCCGCTTGTCGGCTTGGGCGCGTAAAACGGTTTTCCGCTCGGGCATGACCGTGCTCCTGAAGAGTGGCTGTAAGCCATTTACTTTGGCAAACGACGTGCCAAGTGTCACACCGATTGACGAGGGAAAATCGTGGTGAACCCCAGGTATCGCACCTGACGAAAATATGCGCGGATCGGCTGAAAGCGGACTGAGTG
>JAXDQB010000500.1:0-5935 GCA_034668065.1 Paraburkholderia sp. | reverse complement strand
ACCGTCCGTGGCATGGGCTATGTGATGGAGGCAAAGTCATGACGTCCGCAAATGAAGCCTACTCGCTGCTCAGGCGGTTGACGCTCGCCTTTACGATCGTCGCCATTTTGGTGCTTTCGCTGGCGGGCGGTTTGCTCTATCACTCGCTCTCGGTGCAGCTCAGGCAGCGCGACGACGACGAAATCTCGGTCAAACTCAACGAGTTTGTGCACCAGGCTCGCCAGTTCGGTGCCGCGCAGGCGGTCTCCCGGAACACCGGCGTGTTTCGGGAGGAAATGCTCTCGCATCCGGCAATTACTTTCGCGATCCTCGATGGGCGCGGCAACGTATTGTCCGATTCGGGCAGGCCCGGCCGGCACTTCACGTCGGCCGGGCCGGGCAGTCCGGTAGCATGGCAGCCCTACTCGTGCAGCCCCTCGACGATCGGACCCGCGCGCTGCGTGTTCGGCGACGAAACATTGCCTTCCGGCGAAACGATTCGCGTACTGCTCGCGCACGCGGCGGCGGAACGCGACGCCGTGCTTTACAAGTATCAAGGCCCCGTACTGTTCGTGCTCATTGGCGGCTCGGTACTGATGGGCATGCTCGGCTATGCGATTGCCAGGCGCGGATTGTCACCCGTCAAAGCCATCGGCCACCAGATTTCCCGCATCGAAGCGCATAACCTGAGCGAGCGCCTCGATATCGGCGGCAGCCCGCGCGAGCTTCACGATATTGCGGTACCGGTGAATCGCATGCTCGACCGGCTTGAGCGCGCATTCTCGCGGCTTTCTCAGTTTTCGTCCGATCTGGCGCACGACATGCGCACTCCACTCGCCAACATCATCAGTGCATCGCAGGTCACGTTGTCGCGCGAGAGGACGGTGGAGGAGTACGCAACGCTCATCGACTCGAACATTGAGGAGTGCCAACGGCTTCAACGCATGATCGAGACGATGTTGTTTCTGGCGAGAGTGGATCATGCCAAAGAGCCGCTCAAGCTTGGCATGGTCGATTGCAAGGGCGAATTCGCCAAGCTCACCTCCTACTTCGAGGGCATCGCGCTGAACAAGGGCATTCAATTCGTCATGGACGGCACTACCCAAGTCCTCGCCGATGCAACGATGTTTCGACGCGCCGTCAGCAATCTTGTATCGAACGCGCTCGATCACGCCGATACCGAATCGGACGTCGAACTGCGCACGTACCGCAGCGGCGACGACGTGGCAGTGGCCGTGACGAACAACGGCCGCGTCATTGCACAGGAGCACCTCGGCAGAATATTCGACCGTTTCTATCGCATCGACGCCGCACGCCAGGGGTCCGCGAGGAACATGGGCCTCGGCCTCGCGATCGTGAAATCGATCATGGAATTGCATCGCGGCCGGGTGGACGTCCAGAGCCGCGACGGCGCCACGACCTTCACGCTCTACTTCCCGTCCGTACCCGCCTGAATAAGCGCCGACGGGCATCGCCCGCCGCCCGTCGCAAAATAGCCGCCTATACCCGCCTATACCCGCCGACACCCGCCGATACCCGCCAATACCCGCCAATACCCGCCAATACCCTCCGCTACGCGTTAGCCGCCCCCCCGGGATCGTCTCCAATCCGGCCCCCGCGTAAGCCTTTTCCCGCCCACCGATCGCGCATTCGGTTTGCGCACGCCTCAAATGACGGAAATGACATCTGGCGGCAATGCTCGGTTCAGGTGCCCAACGCAAGAATTCGCCCTTCAGGATTGAGAAAGCTTGTTGTCCTTCCTTTGAAAGCGTTGCGTCCATTTGATCATCGAGAACGTGCCTTGAACACTGACTATCGCAGGCGTATTCAACTATTGGTCGGGGGAGCCGCCATTGTCGTCTTTTGCGGTCTTTTGGCGCTTCACTCGCGCACTTCCCCGGCGGCCGCAAGCCCCGCCGTGCCGGCCGCGGCAGTCAATCAGGCGCCGCCGTTGCCCAACACCGTCAACCTGTCGCCCGAAGCACTCGGGAACGTCAATCTGCACTTCGCGAAATCCGAACTTAGGCCAGGCGTGCATACGATCACCGCGACAGGCGTCGTCGCCTTCAATGCCAAGCGGCTTGCTCAGCTGAGTTCCCCTTCGAGAGGGCGCATCGTGTCGATCGACGTCGCGGCGGGCGACCATGTGCGCGCGGGCCAACGGCTCGCAGCCCTGGACGAGTTCGATTTGAGCGAAGTCCATAGCCAGGTCGCCAGCGCCCGGGCCGCGCTCACCGATGCGCAAACTTCGGCCGTTGCGGCCAAGTCCGCGCTGGCGCGCGGCACCGAACTCGTAGCCACCGGCGCAATCGCGCAAAGCGAACTCGAACGCCGTCGCGCCGCGGCGGCCAGCGCGCAAGCCATGTTGCAGTCGCGGCAAGCGGACTTGCAAAAGTGGCTCGGCATGCAGCAGCGCCTGATGCCGATCGGCTCCGCAACTCAGGGCGGCAACGAAGCGCCCGCATTGGCTCGGTTGAGCCCGCGCGACACGCTCGGCGCGCTCGTCGCGCCGTTCGACGGTGTCATCAACAACGTGGGCGCCGCCGCCGGAGACATCGTCGACACCTCGTCGACCATCGTCACGTTGGCGGATCTTTCGACCGTGTGGGTGCAAGCAAATGTGTCCGAGCGCGACGCCGCGGACGTGCATCCGGGGCAGACCGTATCCGTGCGGATCAATGCCTACCCGGATCGGACGTTCACGGGACGAGTCATCGACGTGGCCGATCAGTCCGATGCGAGCACCGGCACCATTGCCGTTCGATGTGAGTTGCCGAACAACGATGGCGCACTGCGGGCGAACATGTTCGCAACCGTCGATATCGAAGCACCGCTCAAACACGACAGCGTGCTCGTGCCCGACGCAGCGCTGCAGGACGTAAACGGGCAGACGGCCGTATTCGTTCCTGCCGGCCACGGCAATTTCACGTGGCACGCCGTTCGCACCGGCTTCGCCGCGAATGGCATGACCGAGATCGTTAGCGGCGTATCCGCCGGAACATCCGTTGTCACTGAGGGCAGCTACTGGCTGAAGGCCGCGCTCCTGAAAGACGCCATTCCCGACGAAGGCTGAGAAAGCGAGCGCACTCCCATGATTACCAAGCTTGTCGAAGCGGCGCTCCGCAACCGGGCCGTCGTGCTGATTCTGATTGTCGTGCTGATCGCCGCCGGGCTCTTCAGCATGCAGCGCCTGCCGTTCGATGCTCAGCCCGACATCTCGCCGGTCCAGGTGCTCGTCACGACACAGGCGCCCGGCCTCGCGCCGGTCGATGTGGAGCGCTCAATCACCACGCCTGTCGAGCTCGCTTTGCAAGGCCTGCCCGGCATGCAGAGCCAGCGTTCCATCTCGCGCTATGGCCTCTCCGTTATCTACGTGCGCTTCGCCGACGGCACAGACATCTACCTCGACCGCAACCTTGTTTCCGAGCGGCTGCAGACGGTCCAGCTTCCACCCGGTACGGTGACCCCGCAAATGGGGCCGCTCTCGGACGGCCTGAGCGAGATCTATCAGTTTCAGGTGCGCGGCCAAGGGCAATCGCCGATGTCGCTGCGCACGCTGCTCGACTGGCAGATCGCGCCCAAGCTGCGCGAAGTGCAGGGCGTGGTCGACGTGAACGTGAACGGTGGGCTGCTCAAGACCTACGAAGTGCAAGTCGACGACGATGCGCTCACGCGCTACGGCTTGTCGGTGAGCGACATCTTCAATGCCGTGCAGATGAACAACGGCGCGACAGGGGGCGCGACCATCGAGCACAACGGCGGTGAGTCGATCATTCGCGGCGAGGGACTGCTGCGCAATACCACAGACATCGGCAACATCGTGCTGCGCACGGCGCAGGGGGGCGTGCCACTCTACGTTCGCGACGTTGCCCATGTCACCGAAGCGCCGATGCCACGCCTCGGGGCCGTGACGCGCGACGGCAAGGGCGAAGGCGTGGTGGGCGTCGTGCTGATGGGCCTCGGGCAGAACACCCGTGTCGTCGCACAACGCGTGCAGGACGCCATCAAGGAGATCAACAAGTCGCTGCCGGCAGGCGTCGAAATCGCGCCGTATTACAACCGTGCCGATTTGATGAACCGAGTGCTGGATACGGTCGCCCACAACATGGTGGAAGGCGCCGTGCTCGTGATTGCGGTGCTGCTCTTGTTGCTCGGGAATGTTCGCGCCGGGCTGGTCGTCGCAGTTGCGATTCCGCTGTCGATGCTCGTCGCCGTCATCGCCATGTACGCCGCGGGAATGTCGGGCAACCTCATGAGCCTTGGCGCCATCGATTTCGGCCTGCTCGTTGACGGCGCCGTCGTGATGATCGAGAACGTGGTGCGACGGCGCGCCGAAGAGCCCGCCCGGCCAATGCTGCCGCTCGTGCGCGACGCGGCAAACGAAGTGGCCCGCCCCGTAACGTTCGCAGTCCTGATCATTACGGCCGTCTATCTGCCCATCCTCAGCCTTCAAGGCATTGAGGGCAAGATGTTCCGGCCAATGGCGATGACGGTGATCTTCGCGCTCGTCGCCTCGCTCGTGCTCACGCTCACGGTGATGCCTGTTTTGGCGAGCCTTGTGCTGCGCGGCAAGATGGCGGAGCACGAGGGCCGAATCGTTCAATGGGTAAGACGCGGCTATGAACCGATGCTTGCTCGCGCCGCGCAGCGCCCTGCCCTGACGATCGCGCTTGCTCTCGCGTTGCTCGCTGCGGCCATCGTGGCCGGCACGCGGCTGGGCGCCGAGTTTCTGCCCCGTCTCGAAGAAGGCGCGCTGACCGTTACGACAACGAAGATGCCCGGCATTTCGGTACCGTCCGCAGTGCAATCCCAGACGATGGTCGAACGCACACTGCTGCGTTTTCCCGAAGTTCAGTCGGCCGTCACGCTGGGGGGCAGCTCGGAGATTCCGACCGACCCGATGGGCGTGGAGCAAAGCGATACCTTCATCATCCTCAAGCCGAAATCCGAATGGAAAACGGCGCAAAGCCAGGACGGCCTCGTCAAGCAATACTCGGCTGCGCTTGACAACGCTGTGCCCGGCTTGACGCTCGACTGGGCACAACCCATTCAAATGCGCATGGACGACATGCTTGCGGGCGTGCAGGCCGACGTCGCGGTCATGATTCGCGGCAACGACTTGCAAACGCTGCACGACACCGCCGAGAAAATTGCCGCCGTCATCTCGCGCGTGCCGGGCGCGGCCGACGTGGAAGCGGAGCAGACGATCGGTCAGCCCTACCTGCGCGTCATCGTCGATCGTGCGGCCGTGGCGCGGTACGGGCTCAACGCGAGCCAGGTGCTCGACCTCGTGCAATCGCTCGGCGGGCGCACGGTCGGAACCATCGCCGATGCGGACGGCCAATTCGATATCCGCGTTCGCATGCGCTCGCAAGATCGCGACGGCATGGCGCGAATCGGGGCCCTGCGCGTAAGCGACGGCGCGGGCCGCGCGGTGCCGCTTTCAGAAGTGGCCGACATCCACATGGAACCCGGTCCTTCCACGATCGAGCGCGAAGAAGGTCGACGCGTGATCCACGTCCAGGCCAACGTGCGCGGCCGTGACCTTGCCGGTTTCGTTATCGCCGCTCAACACGCGGTCGACACGCAGGTCAAACTCCCTGCCGGATACACCGTGTCGTGGGGCGGCAGCTTCAAGAATCTGCAAGATGCAATGTCGCGCCTCTATGTCGTTGTGCCCATTTCGCTGGCTGTCATCTTCGTGCTGCTCTATCTGATGTTCGGCAGTGCAAGCCTTGCCGCACTCATCTTCTGCAACGTGCCGTTTGCGGCGATCGGCGGCATCTTTGCGCTCTGGATTCGCGGGCTGCCGTTCAGCATTTCGGCTGCCGTCGGCTTTATCGCCCTCTTCGGCATCGCCGTGCTCAACGGTGTGGTGCTGGTCAGCTACATCGTCGAGAAACGAGCAAGCGGTGCGAGTGCCATCGAGGCCGCGCGACAAGCCGCGTCCACCCGC
>JAXDQB010000499.1:0-13701 GCA_034668065.1 Paraburkholderia sp. | reverse complement strand
GCTCGGCGAGCGCGGCTGCGTCGCGCACCATCGCCATCGTCGCATCGGGGCGCGCGAGCAAGATGTTCTCGCGCACACTGCCGGCAAACATGTGTGCCCGCTGTGGGACCCACGCTACTTTGGCGAGCCAGCTCGCCTCATCGAGCGTTTCGAGGCGCTGATCGCCGATCCAGATCGCGCCTGCGTCATGGCGCGCAAAGCCGAGCAGCAAGTTCAGCACCGTGCTCTTGCCTGCACCGCTCGGCCCGACGAGCGCTGTGACGCGACCGGGCTCCGCCGTCATGCTGAAGCCGTCCAGCGCAGGTCGCCCCTCGCCATAGGCGAACGAAACCGCATCGAAGCGAATGCCGTAGCAAGTCGCCGCGGCCAACGCCTGCAAGGGCGCGGCGCGCTGCAGCTCGGGTATCGCAAGAATGTCCGCAATCCGTTCGGCCGCGCCGATCGCCTCCATACGCGCGTGGTAATGCGTGCCTAGCGTACGCAAAGGCAAATAGAATTCCGGGGCGAGTAACAGGACGAAGAAGGCCGGCAGAAAGTGCATCTTTCCATAAAGCAAACTGAAGCCGATGAGCACAGCCACGACTGCGATGCTGATCGTGGAGAGAAACTCCAACGCAACCGACGACAGAAACGCGATGCGCAGCACCTGCATCGTGCTCTGCCGATACGCCTCTGAGACGCGCGCGACGATCTCGGCTTCGCGCCGGCTCGCGTTGAAAAGCTTGAGCGTGGTCAGGCCGGAAAGCGTATCGAGAAAGCGCGCGCTCAATCGCGCAAGCCGGCGCCACTGGCGCTGATTTGCTTCTACCGCATCCTTGCCGAGCAGAATCATGAATATGGGAATGAGCGGCGCCGTCAGCACGAGCACGAGACCCGAGACCCAGTGCACCGGAAACACCACGACGAGAATCGCAAGCGGCAGCAGCGCGCTCAGCGCGCGATTCGGAAGCCAGCGCGCGTAATAACCTTCAAGCGCCTCGACGCCGGCGACGAGATGACTCGACAAAGCACCGCTCGATTCCCGCTGCAACCAGGCGGGGCCGAGCCGCTGAATCTTGCGCAGCAGTTCGCCGCGCAACTGCGTGCGAATCGTCGCCGCGCCGGCGAAGGCAAAGCGCTCGGCGACCTGCATTGCAAGAAAGCGCAGCGCGAAGATCGGCAACATCGCCGCAAGCGCGGGCCATACCTGCGCGAGGCGTGCTCCCCGGATGACGACTGCATCCACGCTCCACGCCAGAAGTGCCGCTTGCGCAATGACGAGCATCCCCGCGATGAAGCCGGCCACCATGGCTAGCTTGAGCGGCGAACGAATGGGCACAGCGCGCTGCGCGAGCCAAGCGTCTAGGTTTTTTTCCCGTTTCGGCGTGGATCTCATTTCTACGTAAACGTCAAGGAATGGATCGGCGCATAGCAAGGCCAAAACGTTCCACTCCGAGACCTGACGCTATGCGAAACCACCGCGATCAGCTCGCACCTTAGCAGAATCGCGTCCATTTGCGACGCATCGGCGTACAACGTGCCAACGCGCAAAAAATCGGATATCCCCGCGTGCGACACCCAGGCCCGCGCACTTGCGGCGGTATGTCGCATATCGCCTTACAAAATGAAAACTAAAATGCGGGCGTTCGGCACTCCCCCGCTCTCGCCCCCGCGCCGATCGGAGAAGTTTGTTCCAACCACGAGCACTGACGGCCCATGACAACCCCTGCCACTGGCTGGGGACATCGACGGCCGCCGCTCTGAACCCTCGCACGCGATCCGTCAATGGCTTTCATCGGAGCATCAAATGATTAGCGATACCGTGGTGGAGCTGTCGCGGCTGCAGTTCGCGGCCACCGCGCTTTACCACTTCCTGTTCGTTCCGTTGACCCTCGGTCTGTCGTTCCTGCTTGCGGTCATGGAGACCGTCTACGTCATCACGGGGAAGAAAATCTATCGGGACATGACGCAGTTCTGGGGTCACCTGTTCCTGATCAATTTTGCACTCGGCGTGGCCACCGGTCTTACGATGGAGTTCGAGTTCGGCACAAACTGGTCGTTCTATTCGCGCTTCGTCGGGGACGTTTTCGGCGCTCCACTCGCGATCGAAGGCCTCATGGCTTTCTTCATGGAGTCGACCTTCGTCGGACTCATGATATTCGGCTGGGACCGTCTCTCAAAGGGCAAGCATCTTGCCGTCACCTACCTCGTCGCGCTGGGCTCGAACCTTTCCGCGCTCTGGATTCTCGTCGCCAACAGTTTCATGCAGAGCCCGCACGGCGCAGCCTTCAATCCTGTCACGATGCGTCTCGAATTGACGAGCTTCGGCCAGCTCTTCTTCAGCGAGGACGCTCAAACGAAATTCGTGCACACGAGCATTGCGGGGTATGTGACGGCAGCGGTCTTCGTCACGGCAGTGAGCGCGTATTACATGCGGCGCCGCCGTCATATGGAGCTCGCGAAACGCTCCTTTCGGATCGCGAGCCTGTTCGGGGTTCTTTCGGTTGCGGGCGTGATCACGCTCGGCGACGCACTCGGCTTCGTCGGCGGCCACGCCCAACCGTCGAAGCTTGCCGCCATGGAAGCGATGTGGCAGACGGAAGAAGCGCCGGCATCGTTCAACATCGCGGCATGGCCAAGCCAAAAGGAGCAGCGCAACGTATGGAGCATTCAGATTCCCTACGTGCTGACGCCGCTCCTCACACATACGTTCGACACGACTGTGCCCGGTATCGACCGGATCGAGGCCGATGCGGCCAAGCGCATTCGAAACGGCATCCCCGCCATCGAGGCGCTGAAGGTGCTGAGTTCCGATCCGACAAACGCGACCGCGCTCGCGCAGTTCGAAGCGCACAGAGCGGACCTGGGCTACGGCTTCCTCGTGAAGCGCTATGCAGCTGACCAGGATGTATCGAAAGCGACCGACGCCGATATCGTCAAGGCCTCGAAAGACGCGATTCCGAACGTGTTCGTCATCTTCTGGATGTTCCGCGCGATGGTCGCCTGCGGCCTGCTGATGCTCGCGTACTTCGTGATATCGGTCATTCTCTCCTTGCGCGGGGACGTTCATCGCCAGCGGACGTTTTTGAAGCTCGCACCGTGGATGATCCCCGTGCCGTTCATCGCCTGCGAAGCGGGATGGGTCACGGCCGAAGTCGGCCGTCAGCCGTGGACTGTCTTCGGCGTGCTGCCCACGTGGATGTCCGCATCGACGCACAGCGTCGGTTACATGATCTTCTCGCTCATCGGCTTCGTGCTGCTCTATACGGTCTTCATGATCGTGGAAGTCTTCCTGATGGTGCGAGCCATTCGCCAAGGCCCCGGGGACCACGGCGATCACGGCGGCCACGGCGGGGAAAAGTCACGGCGCGACGGTGCGGACCCGACATATCCGGGCGAACTCGCCCCCACAGCCCCCACCGCCACCGCCGCCGAACTGACAATGCAGAAGGAACATTAAGATGGAACTGTATTCCGTCCTCAAGATTGTCTGGTGGGCGCTGCTCGGTGTCCTGTTGATGGGCCTGGCCATCATGGTCGGCATGGACATGGGTGTCGGCGCACTCTTGCGGTTCGTCGGCCGCACCGATACGCAACGGCGCGTCGCACTCAACATCATCGCGCCGCACTGGGACGGCAACCAAGTCTGGTTCGTACTCGGCGGCGCAGCGATGTTTGCAGCGTTTCCTACCCTGTACGCGACGGCGTTTTCTGGACTCTACGTCGTGATGCTGCTCCTGTTGTGGACGATGATCATACGACCGCTCGGCTTCGAATATCGAAGCAAGCTGCCTTCTCCGACATGGCGCAACGCATGGGACTGGGTGCTCGTGGTGAGCGGCGTGGTGCCCATGTTCGTCTATGGCGTGGCCATGGGCAACATGCTGCTCGGTGTGCCGTTTCACTTCGACTGGTTTCTCACGTCCTTCTATACGGGCAGCATTCTGAGCCTCTTCAATCCGTTCGCAATCATCTGCGGCGTGCTGTCGCTCTCGATGGCGATCTATATGGGCGGCGTGATGCTGATGGGGCGCTCTGAGGCGGGCCCGCTGCAGCAACGCGCACGCGCTGCCGCCAGCGTCGCGATCGTCGTCGCGCTTGTGCTCTTCGCGATTGGCGGTATTTGGACGAGCCATCTGCCCGGCTACCGTCTCGTGTACTCGCCTGCGCTGGGCATCGCTCAAACGCCGTTGCAGCAAACCGTGGAACTCGGCGACGGCGCATGGTTCGACCACTATCGCAGCATGCCCGCTCTTTGGCTCGTGCCGGCGCTCGGCTTTGCCGGCATGCTGATCGGTTTCGTCATGGTGCGGGCTGGCCGCTCAACGCCCGCCTGGTGGGCCGGCGCGCTGGCGTGGATCGGTGTGCTCGGCGCCGTAGGCGTGAGCACGTTCCCGTTCCTGATGCCGTCCTCGAGCAACCCTTCGCAAAGCCTCACGGTGTGGAACGCCGTATCGAGCCGAACGACGCTGCTTTGGACGTTCGGGTGGATCAGCGTGTTTCTCCCAACGATCATGGCCTACACAAGCTGGGCATTTTATGTGATGCGGGGCAAGGTAAAGGCCGAACGCATCACTGCGGATCCGCACGCTTATTAATGGAGTTCTGGATGAAGACTTTGCTGCATTTCGTCATGTTGCTGGTTGCCGCGGTCGTTGCGATCGTGATGGGAGTGATCGTCGGCAATTACGGCGCTTGGTATTTTTCGTGGGTCGTCGGCACGATCATGATCGTGCTCTTCGCCGCAGCTGGCGGCGTGCTGCTTGATACTCAGGAGAAGGAAGGGTCGCTCGCCGAGCACTGAGCAGGCGAT
This sequence comes from Paraburkholderia sp., assembly GCA_034668065.1. Classification (GTDB taxonomy): domain Bacteria; phylum Pseudomonadota; class Gammaproteobacteria; order Burkholderiales; family Burkholderiaceae; genus Trinickia. Next base: position 8,909 of record JAXDQB010000499.1, on the reverse strand, counting down.
TCGTGCACGGCGCCGCGCATTGCAACATGCCATTGCACGGCCCTTGCTTTTCCTGCCGAAGAGACAAGCACGAATAGGCCAAATCATTTTGACGATTCGCGAACGATCGGCGCGTGCTGCCCATCAATTCGCCGAGTCAGCATAATGGCGGTAGCGTCGTTTTTTGGATCCGCTACTATCGCAAACTATCGGCACCGAAGCGCACCGAAGCGCGCCGAAGTAAGCAAAGGTGTACTACTTGCCAGTGCCGCGGTGTGGTTGCGATTACTTATTGCTATGGGCGGATTCTGATTCGCGGTGGCGCACGGCGTGATGTTTTCGCCGTCCAGGGGGCGTACGCTTGAACAGACGCCCGAACCGCGCCATGACACTCGCACTGCGAGAGGAGCGTTTGATGAGCTATTCGGAAACGATCGGCACGCGCACCTACCGGTTCGCGGACCTGAAAACGCTGCTCGCGAGAGCAAGTCCGCTGAGATCGGGCGATCAACTCGCGGGCATCGCCGCCGCGAGTGAAGAGGAGCGCATTGCGGCCAAGATGGCGCTCGCGCGGGTACCGCTGCGCGCGTTTCTCGACGAGCCGGTCGTGCCTTATGAAACCGACGAAGTCACCCGTCTTATCGTCGACGGGCATAGCTCCCAGGCGTTTTCGGAAGTCGCGCACCTGAGCGTCGGCGATTTTCGCAATTGGCTGCTCTCAAGCAAGACCGACATTGATGCGCTCGTGCGCATCGCCGATGGCCTTACACCGGAGATGGTCGCAGCTGTGTCAAAGCTGATGCGCAATCAGGATCTCATCCTCGCCGCGCGCAAGCGCCCCGTCGTTACGCGCTTTCGCAACACGATCGGGTTGCCCGGGCGAATGTCGGTGCGCTTGCAGCCCAATCATCCAACGGACGACGTGAAGGGCATCGCCGCGTCGATGCTCGATGGACTGCTCTACGGCTGCGGCGACGCGGTCATCGGCATCAATCCCGCGACGGACGACCTGCAGGCCATCACGACACTGCTCGTCATGATCGACGAGTTCCGGCAACGCTTTGACGTGCCGACGCAATCATGCGTGCTGACACACGTGACAAACACGATCGCCGCCATCGAAAAAGGCGCGCCCGTCGATCTCGTTTTCCAATCGATTGCCGGCACCGAGCAGGCGAATGCGAGCTTCGGCATATCGCTTGCTTTGCTCGACGAGGCGCGCGACGCCGCGCTTTCGCTCGGGCGCGGCACCGTCGGCAACAATTTGATGTACTTCGAAACCGGCCAGGGCAGCGCACTTTCGGCCAACGCGCATCACGGCGTCGATCAACAAACGTGCGAAGCCCGCGCCTACGCCGTCGCGCGCCGTTACAAGCCGCTCCTCACGAATACCGTCGTCGGCTTTATCGGCCCTGAGTATCTCTACGACGGCAAACAAATCACGCGCGCCGGCCTCGAAGATCACTTCTGCGCAAAGCTGCTCGGCGTACCGATGGGTTGCGATATCTGCTACACCAACCACGCCGAAGCCGACCAGGACGACATGGACAATCTTCTGACGCTCCTCGGCGTGGCCGGCATCAATTTCATCATGGGCGTTCCCGGCGGTGACGACGTCATGCTCCATTACCAAAGCACGTCGTTCCATGACGCGCTCTACGTTCGAGAGGTGCTCGGCCTGCGGCGTGCACCGGAATTCGAGGCCTGGCTGCAATCGATGCAGATCGTCGATGCGCGCGGCGCGCTCCTTTCCGTATCGGCGCAGCAGCCACTCCTAAAAGGCACGCGCGAATGGATGGATGAGCAATGAGCGAACTTCCCGATCAGGATCCGTGGCTGCCGTTGCAGCGCTTCACGCAAGCGCGCATTGCGCTCGGCCGCGCCGGCAACAGTCTGCCCACCGCCCCCCTGCTTGCCTTCAATCTTTCCCATGCGCAGGCGCGCGACGCAGTCCATCATCCGCTCGATGCACAGCTACTGCATGCGCAACTGCAAGCAAGCGGCTTCGCATCGCTCGATGTTCACAGCGCGGCACCCGATCGCGCGCATTACCTGCGGCGCCCCGACCTCGGGCGCCGCTTGTCGGATGACAGCCGTGCTGCGCTCGCCCAGATCGCGATTGAACCGCCCGATATTGTCTTCGTGATTGCGGATGGCCTTTGTGCATTTGCCGCGTCCAAACAAGCCATACCGCTGCTCCTTGCGATCCACCCGAAGCTCGCGGACTGGCGGATGGCGCCGATCGTGGTAGCACGGCAGGCGCGCGTGGCGCTCGGTGACGAGATCGGCGCAGTGCTGCGCGCGAAGTTTGTCGCCATGCTGATCGGCGAGCGGCCCGGCCTCAGCTCTGCCGACAGTCTCGGTATCTACGTGACCTACGAACCGCGCGTGGGTCGCACAGATGCCGAACGCAACTGCATTTCCAACGTACGGCCGCAGGGGCTCGACCACGCCGCCGCGGCGCACAAGCTCTACTGTCTACTGACGCAGGCGCGGCACCTGCGGCTGACGGGGGTGGGACTCAAAGACAACAGGGGCGGCGGTGTACTTCCGGAATCTGAACTTTCGCAGCCGGCCATGCCCGCGCCCATCCCCCGTTCGAACGTTAAGTGTCCTGAATAACTCGCACTTACGATCTTGTGCCGGCGGAAACCGCTGCGCCGATGCTGACTGTCAATCAGCGGTGGTAATCAGAATCGGGTGCGGATACCCACCGTCGCAGCAACCTGATTATTCGTCGACGACGGAGTCAGACCGTTGATATAAGCGGATGACAGCGGCATGCCCGCCGCAGCGCCGTATGAATGCTGGTACACCCCTTCAGCGTACACGTCGGTCCGCTTGCTGAACGAGTAATCCGCCATCAGCGTCACTTGGTGCCACTTCGGATCGGCCGACCCCGCCGGACCGCTATACGCTGCCTGCGTGAACGTGTAGGCACCCGCAAACGAGATCGCAGGAGTCAACTGGTAGTGCGCGTTGACCTCGAAGTTGTCGAAATGCAGATCGTTGAACATCAGGCTTGCCGGAGTCGCCATCCCGCTGTCGTATGTCGACGAGGCATTGGCGAACAACGTGTGTGTCCAAAGTGCACCCACCGTTGCCTTGCCGAAAGTATAGTTTCCACCCGCGCCCATCACACGCTGATTCTGGGCAGGAAAGCTCGGGCTATCGTTGCTCGAGAGTGCCCCAGTCGTCTTGTTGTCGAGAAATCCGCCTGCACCGTTATTGATCTGCATATACGCAGCCGCGAGATTGACCGGGCCGGTACTGTACGAGAGGCCGAAGCTATACACGCGGTCATTGGAAAAGCCGCCGGCCGCATTGCTGAACGCATACAACGACTCGAACTGCAAACCGGCAATCGTCGGCGTCTCGTACTTGACCGCGTTGTTGATGTAGAACGAGTCGTCGACGTTGTCGTTATCGAACGGATGCGCAGCGAGATTGTTTCCGTCGCCGTAGTTGGACAGCGCGATCGGGCCCAAAAAGTCCACCACAGAATCGTACTGGCGGCCGAGCGTCAGCGTGCCGTACTTGCTATCTTGCAAACCGACATACGCCTGACGGCCAAAAATCGTCCCAGGGTAGTACGTCTTGCCGCTGTTGATGCTAAACCCGTTCTCCAAGCGGAAAATCGCGCTTAGTCCACCGCCGAGATCTTCGCTTCCCCTCAAGCCCCACACGGAGTTGGACAGCATGCTGCTGTTTTCTTGCCACGCGCTGTGGCCCGTACCCGGTACACCGCTCGTCGACTGACTGTTCGAATACACGATACCGGTGTCGATCAAACCGTAAAGCGTCACACTACTTTGCGCATGAGCCGCCACTGCGAATACGGCCAGCGCGGCCGCGCCGATAACTTTCTTCTTCACTTAAAATTACTCCAGGGAAATTCTCATTCCAATCAATGAGCCACGGGCAACGGGCATGGTGGTTGACGGAACGGAATGCAGTCTCAAAGGACATTCGTTCTGTAATGACACACCATCCGCGATGGTGATAACCCTACGGCACCTCAAAAAACCCGCATTGGCTCACATTGGCAGGCGAAAATTTTATGACAACGTTCACAACAACTCACAAAAACAAATTCCTATCCGCATAAAATTCGCGTTTTAAACCAATGCTGATTGCAGCGAGTGAGCATTCAGTGTGTCGACGAGTGCGCCGCCGGGCGAATAGAACCGAATTCCGCTTCAGGTACGGTGTTCATGATGATCGCCATCGCATCCGGCACACGCCGTGCCGCAAGCTCGAGTTGCAGCGTGACGCAGCCGTTCCTGTTGTCGATAATGGCGGTATAAATGTCCAAATTCGGCCCAAGCGCGCGATGCAGTGCACAGCGGGCAGTGGCAAGTTCTCCGGTGGCAACACGAATCGACATCGACACGGCGTGATCCCTGGTTTTATCTTTTGCACGAGCTTCGCTGATGCTACGCACTACGGCCGAACGAAGTGCGAACTCGGGCTGAGCAGACAGCGCACCGGAATTGCCATTGAATGATCTCATTTAGCATTACGCCCGCCGCCCCTTGATGGAGTCGTGGACGTCATCTGTTGAACACGATCCTATTCTATGAACGCCGAGAGAAATACGGCGTAAATACAACAAGGTTCCGTGCTAAATTTTTATAAATATTCCTGACCGTCATGAGGGCATAGCAAAATCCGGCAATTGGCCTTTATCACCCATACCGGCTGCTTTACTTGACGCCGACCAACCGATAGCCCACGCCCGTCTCGGTGATGATGTGCTCGGGTTGAGCAGGATCGCGTTCGAGCTTTTGGCGCAGGTGACCCATATAGATGCGTAGATAATGTGCGCTGTCTACGCGTGACGGCCCCCACACTTCCTGCAGCAACTGGCGATGCGTCAGCACGCGGCCGGCGTGGCGAATCAGCGCAACAAGCAAGCGGTATTCGATGGGCGTGAGATGGATGCCCTTTCCGTCGCGCTCCACCGTGCGAATCTCGAGATCGATAACGACTTCACCGAAAGAGATTTTCGCCGTCTCCGAGGCCCCTGGCGCTGCATTGCGGTTATGCCTGCGCAGGTGCGCCCGAATTCGCGCCATCAGTTCGGCGACGCCGAACGGCTTCGTCAGATAATCGTCTGCGCCCGCGTCCAGTGCGGCGACCTTTTCGTCCTCACGCGTGCGCGCCGACAGCACGATGACGGGTATCGACGACCAGTCGCGCAACTGCCGGATGACGTCCACGCCATCCATGTCCGGCAAACCGAGGTCGACGATCACGAGATCGGGCCTGGCGCTTGCCGCCAAGGCCAGACCTCGCCGCCCCAACTCCGCATCCAGCACGCGTATTTCCTGGCTTGCCACCGAAGCATGCACAAAGCGGCGGATGTGGTTGTCGTCCTCGATCAGAACGACGGTAATCGTAGGTTCCGCCATAGTCTATCTATCGCCCGCCGACGCGTTGAAATCGGTAGGCGAAGCGCCGCCGGCCCCGTTCGGCGACGGGTCGTCGCTGCTGCGGGGCTCGCTATGGGACGCGCGCCCCTCGACAAATCCTCCGGGCTGATTGGTATGCTCGGCTGGCTCGCCATCGAGCAGAGGCGCCTCGGGCGGCGTCTCGTCCGCTGGCAACGTAAACCAGAACGTTGCCCCACGCACCGTTCCATCCTCTGCCAGCCGGTTCGATGCACCGATCCTGCCGCCATGTGCTTCCACGATGGCGCGGCAAATTGCCAGGCCCAGGCCGATGCCGGGCTTGGCGGATTCTTTTTCGCCACGCGTGAATTTCTCGAATGCGCGCGCTTCCATGCCGGCCGGCAAGCCGGGCCCCTCGTCTTGCACTTCGACTTTCACATAGCGTTGGTCGCCTTCGCCCAGCAGCGTCGCAACAATCGCAATGGGCGAGCCGGACGGCGTGTACTTCGACGCGTTTTCGAGCACGTTAGCAAAGAGCCTTTCCACCAGCACCGCATCGAGCCGAACAAGCGGAAGATCCGGCGGAACGCGTGCCTGAATGCGCCGGCCTGCAAGTACGCGCCGGCATGCCGCCAATGCAGACCCAATGACTTCCTCGATCGACGACCACTGGCGATTGAGCCGCATGTTGCCTTCCTGCAAGCGGGCCATATCCAGCAGATTCGTTACAAGCCCGGTCATGCGCAGCGCCTCGTCATGAATGGCTTCGGCCAACTCGCGCGAACGCGGGGCGCCCGGTTCCACCCCTGCCGGTTCTTCGGCCAGCATCGACGCGAACCCGACGATCGCCGTCAGCGGTGTCCGCAGGTCGTGCGATATGGCCGACAACAAGGAGTTGCGCAATCGTTCGGACTCCATACTGACGAGCGCATCCTGCGCAATTTCGACGTAATGGACGCGCTCGAGCGCGAGCGCGATCTGCGCCGCAAACGTATCGATCATGCGGCGCTGCTCGGGCACCTCGAGTTCATCCATGCGCGGGGAGACCAGCGCAATCACGCCACGCGTGCGCATCGGGGCCTTAAGAGGCAGATAAAGCGCCGTCGCGGCCGGTAGCGTGTCCGTGCCGTGACCGGCTGGCTTTTGCTGATCGTAGACCCACTGCCCGATGTCAATATCGAGCTCGTCCTCGTCCAGTGTGACGGCCGGATCCGGGTTCTCTATCTTTTGCCGGACCTTTTCCGCACTGTCGGGCAAAAGGATCGCCACGCGCGCCTGAAAGATCTCGGCGACATGGCGCGAGCCGATCTCGATGATCTGCGCGGTGGTGAGCGCAGCACCCAGCTCTCTCGTCATCGCAAACATCGCACCCGTGCGGCGCTCGCGCAACGTCGCGATCCGGGCCTGCCGGCGCAGGCTCGCCGTCAGGTGGCTGATCGTCAGCGACGTCACGAGCATCACCGCGAACGTGAGCAGGTACTCCGTATCCGCGACGGTAAACGACATGCGCGGCGGCACGAAGAAAAAATCGAACGACGCCACGCCGAGAAACGAGAACAGTACGCCAGGCCCGCGCCCGAGGCGGGCCGCCGTGATGATCGTGCCAAGCAGATACAGCATCACAAGATTGGCCAGCGAGATTCTGTCCAGCGCAAGACTGGCGAGAACCGTAATGGCCGCGCAGATGCCAAGCGCGTACGCATACGACGCCGTGGGCGACTGCCGATTTTCGCGGATCCCCGCGAAACGCGCAGCCGTATCGCGCCGCTGCGCTACTTCACGCACGGCGCCCGAGTTCACTAGTGTCACGTCGATATCATGCGCTGCGCGAATCAGGCGTTCGCCGGTCGATCGCCTCAACCACGCGCGCCAGCCCGATGAAGACGACGCCCCCACCACGAGCTTCGAGACATTGCGCATGCGCGCATAGGCAATCAACGTCTGCGTCGCATCTTCACCCTGAAGGGTCACCGTCTCGGCGCCGAGTTCGGAGGCCAGCTTCAAAGCATCGAGCGTCCGTTTTCGGATCCCATCGGGCAGCCGCTGAAGCTTGGGCGTTTCCACGTAAACCGCAAGCCAGTCCGCCTTCAGGCTGGCAGCGAGCCGAGCGGCCGCGCGCACAAGCGTGCTGCTTTCCGGACCGGCGCCGACACAAACGATGATGCGCTCGCGCGCCTGCCAGATTCGCTCGATCGACTGGTCTGCCCGGTACTCGCGCATCTGCGCGTCGACGCGATCGGCCGTACGCCGCAACGCAAGCTCGCGCAGCGCAATCAGATTGCCCTTGCGAAAGAAATTGCGGACCGCGTTCTCCGCTTGATGCGGCAAGTAGACCTTGCCGTCGCGCAAACGGTCGAGCAGCTCTTCGGCGGGCAGATCGACAAGCGTTACCTCGTCGGCCCTATCGAAAACCCGGTCCGGCACGGTCTCCCATACGCGGATCCCGGTGATCTGCCCCACCACGTCGTTCAGGCTTTCCAAATGCTGGACGTTGACTGTCGTATAGACGTCTATACCCACATCCAGCAACTCATGCACGTCCTGCCAGCGCTTCAGGTGCCGCGAGCCGTGCACGTTCGAGTGCGCCAGCTCGTCGACAAGAATCAGCTCCGGCTTTCTGGCGAGCGCGGCGTCGAGATCAAACTCGGGCAGCACTCGCCCCCGGTACTCGATGAGGGCCGGATTGATCACATCGAGGCCGTGGAGGAGCGCAAGCGTTTCCTTGCGGCCATGCGTCTCGACGATGCCCACAACCACATCGACGCCCTCGTCGAGTCGACGACGTGCCGCTTGCAGCATCGCAAACGTCTTGCCGACACCCGCCGAGGCACCGAAGAAGATCTTCAGCCTGCCCCGGCGCTGCTTTTCCTCTTCGCGCTGAATCTTGTTAAGCAGCGCGTCGGGATCGGGTCGTTCCATAGCGCGTCTTTCCTCGTAATCGAACGAATTGCGATATCACCGCAAGCACGCGGTACGCCGGCTTTGTCTTCGCATGGTCAGTGCACCGGCTTGATCTCGTCCAGCGCAAGGTTCAGCTTCAACACGTTCACGCGCGACTCGCCTAGCACGTCTAGCTGCCGCCCCGAGGTGTTCTGCGAGATCAGATCGTTGACTTGATCGACGCTCAGGCCGCGTGTCTTTGCCACCCGCGCCGCTTGATAGGCCGCCGCTGCGGGCGAAATGTCCGGATCTAGGCCGCTGCCGGATGAGGTGACGAGATCCACCGGCACCGGTGTCGTGTTGGACGGGTCCGCATCGCGCAGCGCCGAGAGCCGCCCCTTCGCCTCGTCGGACAGCGCCGGGTTCGTCGGACCGAGGTTCGAACCGCCAGAGTTCTGCGCGTTGTACGGGTTCGGAGAAGTGGCCGACAATCGGCCCCAGAAGTAATAAGGCGCATCGAACTGCTGACCGAGCAACTCGGAGCCCACCGGTTTGCCGTCCTTCTCGATCAGGCTGCCGTTCGCCTGATGCGGAAATACAGCCTGGGAGATGGCGGTCACGACGGCCGGATAGGCGATGCCCGTGATCACCGTCATC
>JAXDQB010000498.1:0-11452 GCA_034668065.1 Paraburkholderia sp. | reverse complement strand
GTGCTCGAGCTTGCCGACTATCTCGTCGGCAAGAACCCGCTCGCCATTGAGGATCACTGGCAAGTGATGTACCGCGCCGGCTTCTATCGCGGCGGGCCGATTTTGATGAGCGCGATTGCCGGCATCGACCAGGCCCTTTGGGACATCTTGGGCAAGCACCACGGCGTGCCCGTGCATGCGTTGCTCGGCGGGCAGGTTCGCAATCGCATCAAGGTCTACTCGTGGATCGGAGGCGATCGTCCTAGTGACGTCGCCAACAACGCGCGCGCTGTCGTCGAGCGAGGCTTCAAGGCGCTCAAGATGAACGGCTCCGAGGAAGTCCAGTTCGTCGATACGTTCGAAAAGGTGGAGCGCGTAATCGCCAACGTCGCCGCCGTGCGCGAGGCGGTAGGGCCGCACGTGGGCATCGGCGTGGACTTCCACGGCCGCATCCACAAGCCGATGGCGAAGGTCATCGCCAAGGAACTCGACCCTTACAAGCTGCTCTTCATCGAGGAGCCGGTGCTCTCGGAGAACTCGGAGGCGCTGCGCGACATCGTCCACCACACGAACACGCCGATTGCACTCGGCGAGCGGCTTTACTCGCGCTGGGACTTCAAGCACATCCTCGCGGACGGCTATGTCGACATCCTTCAACCCGATGCCTCGCACGCCGGCGGCATCAGCGAATGCCGCAAGATTGCGACGATGGCGGAAGCCTACGATGTCGCCATTGCGCTCCATTGTCCGCTAGGACCCATCGCGCTCGCTGCCTGCCTGCAGATCGACGCGGTCAGCCACAACGCATTCATCCAGGAACAGAGTCTCGGAATTCACTACAACCAGGGCAACGATCTGCTCGACTACATCCGCAACCCCGCTGTCTTCGAGTATGCCGACGGATTCGTATCGATCCCGCAGGGCCCGGGGCTCGGCATTGAGGTTGACGAGGCGAAGGTGCGCGCCATGGCGAAGGTCGGCCACCGCTGGCGCAATCCGGTCTGGCGCCACGCGGACGGCAGCGTCGCCGAGTGGTGAGAAGCGAAAGCACCGACCGAAGCGCCCGACGGCGCGCGGGCCAGCCCAGCCCCGTGCCGTAATTCACCTCGCTGTTACGCCGCAACGCGACCCGCGTACCCCCCCGCGCCACACGCCCCACGCCGCATGCTGGCCTCGCCGCACACTCCGCCATGCCGCCCGGAGCCTATCTTTTCTCCCACAGAGCCTTGCGCCACCAGGCTTTCACGGCTAGCACACTCCGTAACGCACACTGTGCGCATAACCTGGCCCGGATTTTGCAGTACTCCGGCAAAACGACAAATCTGGGAGAGGCCCAATGACACAGTATCTGCCGGATTACTTGATCCGCGAACAAATGGCGGTAGGCGCGCTGGTCGTCTTCGGCGTGCTGCGCGTGCTGGCCGCGGCGCTCGCTTCGCACCGCGGTTGGCACGTGTCTTGGGTGGATAAGGCCGGCATCATCGCGGCCGCGGCTTACTGTGCGCCGCAGTTCGCCGAATGGCTAAGGCATGCGTACCTGCTGTCGAGCGAAGCGGCCGAGCTGGAGGGCAAGGCCATCGGCTGCGGGATCGCGCTCTTTTGCGCGCCCATCGTAAGCCACAGGCTCGGCTTCGAATGAACGCCGGCGTCCGCGCGCCCAACACCACACGGATTGCGGAAACCATGCTCAAACGGTTCCGGCTCAGATACGCCCTTCGCTCGCGTATCCGCATCGGCGATACGCTGACGCTCAAGTCCGGCGGGCCGCTTATGACCGCGATATACGTCGGCCCCGTCGTCTTCTCGCGCGGCGTCTGGGTCACCGGTCAATGGTTCGATACGCTCGGGCAACTGCAGCAGGAGATGTTTGTCGCGCACCGCGCTTCGGCCAACCGACGCTCACGCGGGCGGCATACTCGCAAGCACCGCCGCCACGACGAACACGCCGAGCATCACGAAAGCCTCGAGGTGCAGCATGTTGTTGAAGGTGTGCGCATCTGTCGTCGCCGCCGTGCGGCGCAGCCGCGGCAGCACCGAGATGCGATTGAGCCCGCCAAGCACGACGGCAAGCAGCACGAGCGCCAGTTTGAGCGTCAGCACATGGCCCCAGGCGCTCATGCGCAGCGCCGAAAGCTCGCCACCGAGCCCGCGCTCGGCAGCGATGAGGCCCGTCGCCACGACCACTCCAAACGCGACGAGCGACACCTTCGACACGCGGTCGGCTGTGCGGATCAGGACACCGCGCGCGGTGGACGTATCGAGCGCAGGCAACACGACGAAGCCACCCGACAACACGATTCCGCCCCACACCGACGTCGAAAGCACATGCAGCAGCTGCATCGCGACCGCGACGGACCGAATGCCGGAATCGGCCGCGTGACCGAGCAGCGCGGCGCCCCCCGCGCACGCGAGTACGGCGAGCGCCAATACCGCCTCGCCAAGCCGCCCGCCGCGGGACGTGCATGCCGCGATCAGGAGCAGGGCGGCCCCGCCGAACGCAACGCACCAGGCGTGGCCGACATGAGTCTTCGCGAGCACATCGGGGAGCACTGCCACCCCCCCCATCAGCCCGGTGCCCGCCATCGAGGCGCCCTCATAGATCAGCCAGCCGCCGTCGGCAAGCACAAGAACCAGCGCGGCGACAACAAGCGACGACCGCGCGCGGTTCCATGCCGCATGCGCCGGCGCATTCGAGCGCTGAGCGCCGTCAAAGGCAAGCCATCGCGAGAAAAGCGCCGAGCCGACGGCAAAGGCAAAGGCGGCGTTCATAAGCGCGGCAAGCGCGTCCTGTCCGATCTGCAGCCCGTCCATGTTCATTGCGGGAAGCGCCCTGGCAAAGTCGGCGGCACGCAGCGGGCGCCGGGATTCGACAGCGCGCCGCAAAACGCGCGAAAAGACGGATAGCAGAGCTTCATCGGCAGTCAATCGAAAGGAGGACGACGAGAAAAAGAAAGGCACGGCGCAGGCTCGGGCGTGCGGCGCGCGGCTTGCACTCGCAGGCGAGAGTGTACGCCGGTCACGCCGGCGTCTTTGAAAGGCGTCGCATCAATTGCCCAGTCGACACGAAAGCACCGGCGGCAATACACCCTGTGGGAAGACCGCGGAAGTCGAAACGAGTTCACACGCCAGCGCCGGCTTGCCCCCTGCCCTCAACATTCAAGCATTCGGGCCGATGAACGCGCGGAGTCAGCGTTTCGCGTCAATTGATTATTGACACAAGCGGATCTGGACAGACCGGTATCGCTTGCTGTATGTCGCCGGTCGCCGTTATCGATGATAGAATCCTGCGTCGCAATGCCGCAGCGCCCCAGCCGGGGGCACCGCATCGAATCCTTTTGCGGCAGAACCAGATCACAGAACCGTACCGGGCCGCCAGAAGTCCGGCAGGTCCCACGAATAACGATGGAGTTACGCGTGTCTTCAAGACGCAATTTCCGCCCGCTACTCGCACTCCTGTCGATTGGCTTTGCCGGCGTGTTCAGTGCTGCGCAAGCGCAGACCCAGCCGCAGGCCCCCGATACGATGGAAGCGCGCGTGCAAGGCTGCACGGCGTGCCATGGCAGCCACGGGCAAGGCACGGACAACGATTACTTCCCGCGCCTCGCGGGCAAACCGGCCGAATATCTGTACAACCAGTTGCAGAATTTCCGCGAGGGCCGGCGCAAGTATCCGCCGATGAACTACCTCGTCACCTACCTTTCCGACGAATACCTGCACGAAATCGCCGCCTACTTCTCGCAGCAGCGGCCGCCCTATCCGCCACCGTCTGCATCGACCGTGTCCGGGAGCGTGCTCGAGCGCGGCAAGCAGATCGTGCTCAACGGGGATCCGGCGAAGAAAATCCCCGCTTGCGCGGCATGCCATGGCAAGGCGCTCACAGGCATGGAACCGGCCATTCCGGGTTTGGTCGGTTTGCATCAGGACTACATGAGCGCCCAGCTCGGCGCTTGGCGTTCGGGCTCGCGTCAGGCCAAGGCGCCCGATTGCATGCATGAGATCGCGATGCGCCTCTCCGACGACGATGTGAACGCCGTCGCAGCCTGGCTCTCGACGCAGCCCGCTCCTCAAAAACCCGTTCCGGCTCCGGCCGGCTCGATGAAGACTCCGCTTGCCTGCGGCAGCGAACCGCAATAAGCGCGAGGAGAGACACCATGAAGCGTAAGTCCCTGTTCATGCTGTCGGCCGCCGTCGTTGCGGCTGCAGCGCTCGGTTCCGTCCTCTGGACGGGTGCCGACGACCTGCACAACGGAGCGGCTCAGGCCGCGACGGCTGCCGATCAGGCCACACTGATCAAGCGCGGCGAATACCTCGCGCGCGCCGGTGACTGCATTGCCTGTCACACGGTACGAGGCGGCCAAAAATTTGCGGGTGGCCTGCCGATGGCCACGCCGTTCGGCACGCTCTACACGCCGAACATCACGCCTGACAATAAGTATGGCATCGGCACGTGGTCGGCCGACGATTTCTATCGCGCGCTCCATACCGGCCGCTCCAAAGACGGCAGCTTGCTCTACCCGGCCTTCCCGTTCACCAGCTACACGAAGGTGACTCGCGCCGATTCGGATGCGATCTACGCCTATCTTCGCTCGGTTCCGCCTGCGGCGGTGGCGAGCCGAGCACATGAGCTCCGCTTCCCGTTCAACAACCGCAACCTGCTGATCGGCTGGCGCACGCTCTTCTTCAGTGAAGGCGAGTACAATGACGACCCGACGAAGTCGGTCGAATGGAACCGCGGCGCCTATCTGGTTGACGGGCTCGGCCACTGCTCGATGTGCCATACGTCGATCAACATGATGGGTGGCCCCGTCAGCTCGGCGGCGTTCGCGGGCGGACTGATCCCGCTGCAGAACTGGTATGCTCCGTCGCTCACTTCCAACAAAGAAGCGGGTCTCGGTGACTGGGACATCAAGGACATCGCTGATCTGCTGAAGACGGGCACTTCGCAGCGCGGTGCCGTATTCGGCCCGATGGCTGAAGTCGTCCACAACAGCTTGCAGTACATGTCGGACGACGACATCCGCGCGATGGCCACGTATCTGAAGACCATCCCGCAGAAGAGTGAAGCGCCGGAGCCGATGCAGTACGAGACGTCGCCGAAGTTCGGCAACGAGTTGCTCGATCAGGGCAAGAAGGTTTATGCCGATCACTGCGCGAAGTGCCACGCCGAGAATGGCCTCGGCATGCCGCCGGCCTACCCGCCGCTCGCGACCAACCCGTCGATCCAGATGCCGTCGGCCGTCAACCCGATCCGCATGGTGCTCAACGGCGGTTATCCGCCGAGCACGGGCGGCAACCCGATGCCGCACGGCATGCCGCCGTTTGCGCAATCGCTGTCGAATCAGGAAGTCGCAGCCGTCGTGACGTACATCCGGAGGTCGTGGGGCAACAATGGCACGCCGGTGTCGCCGCAGCAAGTGAGCGATCTCCGCTCGGCGCCGCTCGACTGAGCGCGTGACGAGTGCGGGCGCGGCCAAGCGGGCAACCGCGGCCGCGCCCTTTGTTTTTTGGCGCGAACGCAGGAGGAATGCGGCTCGCGCCCTCATTGCCGTTCCCGGCGCGCCGAATCCGTCGCGCCGAACCCGGCGGCCGGCGTGGCGTGCTTGACGTGCATCACGTGCGCCCCGTCTCACGCGCTCGGCCCACAGCCTGGCATGGGAGCGAGCCGCCTTCATCCGTATTGCATAGAACATTTATGTCTTTTGATTCTCTCGGCTTGTCCGAACCGCTCGTACGGGCCGTTCATGAACTCGGCTATACCTCGCCCACCCCGATCCAGAAGCAGGCAATTCCCGCCGTTTTGGAAGGCGGCGATCTGCTCGCCGGCGCGCAAACCGGCACCGGCAAAACGGCCGGTTTCACGCTACCGATCCTCGAACGCCTCGGCGGACCTCTTTCGGCGCAAGCCGGCGGCGCTGCGGCCAAGCGCGTCGCGCGCGCACTGATTCTCACGCCTACGCGCGAGCTCGCGGCTCAAGTCGAGGAAAGCGTGCGTGCCTACGGCAAGTATTTGAAGCTGAAGTCCACGGTGCTGTTCGGCGGAGTGGGCATCAATCCGCAGATCGAGGCGCTCAAGCGCGGCGTCGATATCGTCGTCGCTACGCCGGGGCGTCTGCTCGATCACATGCAACAAAAGACGATCGACGTCTCGCAGCTCGAAATCCTCGTGCTAGACGAAGCCGACCGGATGCTCGACATGGGCTTCATTCACGACATCAAGCGCGTGCTCGCGCGACTGCCGTCGAAGCGCCAGAACCTGCTGTTTTCGGCCACGTTCTCCGACGAGATCAAGGCGCTTGCCGACAGCCTGCTCAATGCGCCCGCGCTGATTGAAGTGGCCCGCCGCAATACGACGACGGAGCTCGTCGATCAAAAGATCTACCCCGTCGATCGCGACCGCAAGCGCGAGCTGCTCACGCATCTGATCAGGAGCCACAACTGGTTTCAGGTGCTCGTCTTCACGCGCACGAAGCACGGCGCAAACCGGCTCGCCGAGCAGCTGACGAAGGACGGAATCAGCGCCCTTGCGATTCATGGCAACAAGAGTCAATCGGCGCGTACGCGCGCGCTCGCCGAATTCAAGGACGGGACGCTGCAGGCGCTGGTCGCCACCGACATCGCCGCGCGCGGCATCGACATCGACCAACTTCCACACGTCGTCAACTATGATTTGCCGAACGTGCCCGAAGACTACGTGCACCGCATCGGCCGCACGGGCCGCGCCGGTGCGAGCGGCGAGGCGGTGTCGCTCGTTTGCGTGGACGAACGGCAATTGCTGAAGGACATCGAAAAGCTGATCAAGCGGGCCGTACCGCAGGAAGTGATTCCGGGTTTCGAGCCGGACCCGAACGCCAAGCCTGAACCGATCCAGCTGCGCCGCGGTCAAGGCGGTGGCGGTGGCGGTGGCGGTGGTGGTGGTGGTGGTGGTGGTGGCGGTGGCGGTGGCGGCAGCCGCAAGCCGCGCGCGGATGACGGCCGGCCGCAAGACAAGCCGGCGGCAAAGGCGCAAGCCCCGCGAGCGGCAGAGCCCGCACGACGCGGTGGCGGTGGCGGTCGCGGCAATGGCAATGGCAATGGCAATGCGAACGGCAACGCTGTGGGATCGGGATCGGCGAAGCGGCCGCAGGCAAACGGGAGCGCCGCGCCGCGCGATGACAACCGACGCGGCGCAAGCCCCGACAAGCACCCACGCGAAAATGTTCGCGATGCCGGCAACCCGAATCCCGCGCGGCGCGACAACCCGCGCGAGTCCGACGGCCGCAAGCGCCTCGGAGACCCCGGAGCGCTGCTAAGCGGCAAGCCGAACGCATCTGCCTCGGCAAGCAACGAACCGCGACGCCGCGGCTAAGACTCTCGACTCGCTGCTGACAACGCGACTAAGCTCAATCAAGAAACGCCAGGTAGCGTCAAGCGGCATCAAGCGCCAATCGTCCATGGCGCGGCTCGGCGGTCTTGTGCCGCGAGCCGCAAGCGATCGACCTGACTCTGCCAACGGGCAAGTACGGCTTCACTGCTTTGCCCTTGAAGCTCGAAAGCAATGCCGCTCGTGAGCTGCGCATAGGGAACCCGCTGCCTCTCGCCCGCCTCGATCGAGGCATCGAAGCAAGCAAGCTCGCCATTGTCCGGGAGCGGCTCGACGTTCTTCAGTTGCACCTGATAGAACGCCGCACCGTGGACGAACGTCAGCGCGGCACGCGAGCACCCTCTCCCTCCTTTCCCGTCGGTGGCTTGCTCGCGCAATGCGCGCGCGGCGCGCGCCGTTGGCCATAACGAAAAACACAGCGCGCGCCCATCGGGCGCATAAAGCTCGCCTACGCTCAAGAGCGACGTGCGCAGATGTCCGCTCACGTCGGCCGTGAGCAGCGAGGCCGTGAAGCCGACCTTCTCCGCGAGCGCCGAGCCGTCGAACAATGCTCGCAGCTCGGGCGGCCACTCCTCGAAAAGTTGCGAATCGAGTACGGTTGTGCGGGAAGAGTCAGCGGTCATGACGCACTCCGAAAAAAGCGCCTGCTGCGAGCGCGAGGGAACTTCGATCGCGCTCGCCGTGAGGCCGTCGGACGCTAACGGAAGAACACATGCTGCGTGATCTTCGCAAGCGGATATTGCACGCCGGGTTGGATGCGCGCCGGAAGGTCGAGCGGCTTGAGCAGCATTTTCACGCACATGTCGGCCGACAGGTTGTGCCGCAAGAGCGCACCAATGCGCGCAGCACGCTGGCGGTTATACGCCGTGTCACGCACGCGATCGGGATAGCGAACCGAGAACACATGCCGCAAGGCGATCTCGGTATCCTCGCTTCTTATCTCCATCACCCGGCGCATCAGCGCGCCGAGCACTGCGAGCCGTCCGTTGCCCTCGATCAAGTTGTACTTCTTGAAGTACTTGAAAAAGTGCTTGTAATGACGGACTTCGTCGCTACGAATATGATCGGTGATCTCCTTCAGGACCGGTTCGTCCGAGTACTCGTTGATTGCGCGATATACCGTGGCGGTGCCCGTTTCCACGACGCAGCGCGCAACCATCTCGAGCGCGTGTGTCTTCTCGAACGCCTCGACCGAACAGGTCTTCGAATACTCGTCGAAGAATTGATGAAACGCTGTGTCCCAGTCGAACTCGGGCCAAACGTGTTGGATGTAGGCTTTCAGCGCGCGCCCATGCTGCAGTTCCTCGGGCTCCCAATGGGAGTTCAGCCATGCGGAAACTTCAGGGTCGCCCTTGAAATAGGTGGTCAGGTTGGTGGTGTACAGATCGGAGCCGCTTTCGATAAACGAGGCCGCGCACAAAAGCAGCAGCAAATCCTCATTCGAGGCGGCCCGCTGGCGATCGATTCGCGTGAGATCGATGTCCTCGATGCGCCAAGGCATCACATGCATGGAGTTCATATTTATTACCATTGTGTTGCACTTCCAAAGCCGCCCATCGCTGCCCGTGCGCCGATCGGCGCACGAACGACGATTGAAAAGCCGTTTTCGTCGCGACGTCTTCACGCCGAAATGAACGCGGCCGCGTCGATTCTTGAATGTTAGGCCTCGGCATGCTTGCCGAGGCGGCCGAAATTTCGTCGGCACAAGTAATGACCGTCTGATGCGCCCCTGGTTCCAACTCGCTGCGCCGAACGGCATTAATCTGTGCATATGCGTCTATTCGGCATGTTAAAGCGGCTCGGCGCCGCAAAATCTGGCGCCGGGAGATATTCGGACGAAGGTCTTACAATAAGCTCACTTCAATTTGCCGCGCCTGCCGGCCGCGCTACGCCATGACCCGGGATCCCCGATTGAGCCTCAACTCGCGCCAACAGGAAATGCTCGAATGGGTCCAGCGCGACGGCTTCGTGACGGTCGAAGATCTCGCCGCGCATTTCGAAGTGACGCCGCAAACGATCCGGCGCGATGTCAATTGGCTCGCCGACGTGAACCTGCTACGCCGCTACCACGGCGGCGCCAGCCTGCCGACCAGTTCCGAGAATGTCTCATACACAGCCCGTCAGCGCATGTTCTATGAGGAAAAGCGCCGTATCGCCACATTAGTCGCCAAGCATATTCCCGACCAGGCGTCGCTCCTAATCAACCTCGGCACGACCACCGAGGAGGTCGCGCGCGCGCTCAACCGCCATCGTGGACTGCGCGTGATCACGAACAATCTGAACGTCGCCAGCATGATGAGCGGCTATCCGGATTGCGAGGTGCTCGTGACTGGAGGCGTCGTCAGGCCTTGGGACAAGGGCATCGTGGGCGAACTGGCTATTGAATTCATCAGGCAATTCAAGGTCGACTTCGCGATCGTCGGTACTTCCAGCATCGAGCCTGACGGGACGCTGCGCGACTTCGACACGCGCGAAGTGCGAGTTGCCGAGGCAATCATCGAGCATGCGCGCACAGTGTTTCTCGCCGCCGATCATTCAAAGTTCGGCCGCCCGGCACTCGTGCGCCAGGGTCATCTGAACCAGATCGACGCCCTTTTCACGGACGCCCCCGTGCCGCTTGAAATGACCGAAGCGATCGCCGCGGCCGGCACCCAGATCTACGTCGCCACGGCGCAATAACCGCACCCTGCCCGGCTCTCGCGGCGCCCCCACCCCGCGCGCATGTGCTGCACCGCACGCAACACCTGAAGTGAATTCGCGAAATGGCGGCGCCCGGCCGACCGCTTACGGGCCCTTCAATTGTCAAACAGAAAATTTGCACAAGACGATTTGGATAAGAACGCGCGCTTGACTACACTGCAGTTCCCTAACGCGCGACCCAGCGCGCGTGGTTTTTCCTTCACCCGCTCCCTCAAGGTTGCGCGTGCCGGCCACCGGACCTCCGGTTGCCAAGGCAATTCGGTTGCCCATGGAGACAAAGATGCTGAGTCCGCATGAATTCGCCACGTTGCTGCTCGTGAACGAAGCACCCAACCAAGTCGATATGAACCGAGAAGAACTCGATGCACTGCTCGAGAAGCAACTCGTGCAGCTCGAGCATCTGGCCTCCGGCCATCGAGAATTGCGCCTGACCGAATCAGGCGACTCAGCCGTCAAGGCGATCAAGCGCCTGTCCTAGGTTCCAGTCAGCGGCGCCGTTTCTTGCTGGCGCGGCGTGTCTTTCCGCAACGCGTTGCTGTACGCCGATACGGGGCGGGACCACTCGCGTCCGTTTCAGTGCGGCCCTGCTGATACCTTGGCGCAACGTGTTGCTGTATGCCGATTCTGGGCAGGACGGCTCCGCGCGCTGCCTCGGAGCGACCGCGGAGCGACCGCTAGCTTCGCTTAACCGCCGCGCAATGACGGATCGATGGCAGCGCGCCAGTCGATTGCCTTCACCCGCGCGTCGTTGAAGAAAGCCGCCCACGCCGGCCTTGCGCGGGGGCCGCCTGATAGGAGCGCGGCGTGCTGCCGGGAGATCGACGCCTGGAATGCGCAGTAGCCGGCTTTGTCGATCCGCGCGTGCCGATAGGCGACATACGCGTCCAGGAGTGCCGAGTACACAGCCGGAGCGTCGGCACCGTAGTCGGCCTGCGCGCCGCACTGCGCTTGGAGCGCCGCAAGCGGCGGCGCGCCAAATCCAGCCACTCCCGCACAGCCCGCCGTAAGCACGACTGCCGCCACTGCGCCGCCCCATCCGAATCTACGCATATCCCACCTCTTTGCAGTTTTCGTCATGGTAGCGTCCCCTGCGGCGACGCGGTCGGCTTTCAGCCATGTACTCGAATCCGAAACTTACCGCCACTTTACATTTTCGATTATGTTCGATAAATTTCGCAAACGAACACTCCCGATTGTATTTACCTTCCATTCAATGCGGCCTAGCCTCCGGGCGCGGGCCGGCGTAAAAGGTGGCGCAAGTGACCGAAGTGGGAGACGCGACGGGCGACATGACCGACGGCAAGCATTACGATCTGCTCGTCGTGGGCGGTGGGATCAATGGCGTGGGCCTTGCGCGGGGGCCGCCTGATAGGAGCGCGGCGTGCTGCCGGGAGATCGACGCCTGGAATGCGC
>JAXDQB010000497.1:0-4403 GCA_034668065.1 Paraburkholderia sp. | reverse complement strand
ATCCTCTGCACGATGATCTTCATCGGGGTGTTCGGGGTCATGTTCTATTCGATCTTCGCGCACCGCAAGTCCAAGGGCCACAAGGCCGCCAACTTCCATGAAAGCACCACGGTCGAAATCATGTGGACGATCGTGCCGTTCATCATCGTCGTGTTGATGGCGCTACCCGCGACGCGCACGGTCGTGGCGATGAAGGACACGAGCAATGCCGACCTGACGGTCAAGGTCACCGGCTACCAATGGAAATGGGGCTACGATTACGTGAAGGGCCCGGGCGAGGGAATCAACTTTTTTTCGACGCTGACAACGCCTCGCAGTGAAGTGAACGGCACGACACCGATCACGGACACGTACCTGCAGGAAGTCGACAACCCCCTCGTCGTGCCTGTCGATAAAAAGATCCGCATTATCACGACGGCGATGGACGTTGTGCATTCGTGGTACGTGCCCGCATTCGGCGTGAAGCAGGATGCGATTCCCGGCTTTCTGCGCGACACCTGGTTCAAGGCCGAGAAGGTCGGTACCTATCGCGGCTTCTGTACTGAACTTTGCGGCAAGGAGCACGCATACATGCCCGTTGTCGTGAAGGTGATGTCGGCCGACGACTACGCGAAGTGGGCCGACGAGCAGCAGAAAAAACTGGCCGCGAGCAATGACGACCCGAACAAGTCGTACACGCTCGCTGAGTTGATGCAACGTGGCCAGCAAGTCTATTCGGCCAACTGCGCGGTTTGCCATCAGCCAAGCGGCAAAGGTGCGGGCGCCTTCCCGGCGCTCGACGGCAGCAGGATAGCGAACGGGCCGATCGCTCAGCATGTGAGCATCGTGCTGAACGGCAAGAACGCAATGCCGAAGTGGGGCCAGACGCTCAACGACGTCGAGATCGCCTCGGTTATCACGTTCGAACGCAATTCGTGGGGCAACCACACGGGCGACATCCTTCAGCCCCGCCAGGTCGTCGATGCCCGCAACGGCAAGCTGCCCGAAGGAGGCGATCATCTGACGGGCACGTCTGCAAGCGGCGCGAGCGGCGCCGCGGCAGCCAGCGCACCTCATGCTTCGGTTGGACATGCCCGCCCCGCGGCGGCTTAACGTGTCGTCGCTGTGCTCGCCACAGTCAGTGGGTGCCGCACCATTTGCTCTAGGAGATTTTCATGTCTAGCATCGGACACGATGTAGCCGCAGGCCACGCGCATGACGACCATGCGCATGGAACGCCGCATGGTTGGCGCAGGTGGCTCTTTGCCACTAACCACAAGGACATCGGAACGATGTACCTGGTGTTCTCCTTCACCATGTTCCTTACCGGCGGTGTCGCGGCGCTGATGAGTCGCGCCGAGCTGTTCGAGCCGGGCCTGCAGATCATGCGTCCCGAGTTTTTTAACCAACTCACGACGATGCATGGCCTCATGATGGTGTTCGGCGCGATCATGCCGGCCTTCGTGGGCTTTGCGAACTGGATGATTCCGCTGCAGATCGGCGCGGCCGACATGGCATTCGCGCGGATGAACAACCTCAGCTTCTGGCTGCTGCCCGCGGCGGCGCTGCTGCTCGTGGGTTCGTTCTTTGCGCCGGGCGGCGCAACGGCCGCGGGCTGGACCCTCTATGCCCCGCTTTCGACGCAGATGGGCCCGGGCATGGACTTCGCGATCTTCGCGTTGCACATCATGGGCGCGTCGTCGATCATGGGCAGCATCAACATCATCGTGACGATCCTGAACATGCGCGCGCCGGGCATGACGCTCATGAAGATGCCGATGTTTGTCTGGACGTGGCTCATTACGGCCTACCTGCTGATTGCCGTGATGCCGGTGCTTGCAGGGGCGATCACGATGGTGCTGTTCGACCGCCACTTCGGTACCTCGTTCTTCAACGCCGCCGGCGGCGGCGATCCCGTGATGTACCAGCACATCTTTTGGTTCTTCGGGCATCCCGAGGTCTACATCATGATTTTGCCGGCATTCGGCATTGTCTCGCAGGTGCTTCCGGCATTCTCGCGCAAGCCGCTTTTCGGCTATAGCTCGATGGTGTACGCGACGGCCTCGATCGCGATTCTCTCGTTCATGGTGTGGGCGCACCACATGTTCGCGACGGGCATGCCGGTGACGGGGCAGCTTTTCTTCATGTACGCGACGATGCTCATTGCCGTGCCGACGGGCGTGAAGGTGTTCAACTGGCTCGCCACGATGTGGCGCGGCTCGCTGACGTTCGAGACGCCGATGCTGTTCGCGATCGGCTTCCTCTTCGTGTTCACGATGGGCGGCTTCACGGGGCTGATGTTGGCGCTGGCGCCGCTCGACATTCAATACCACGGCACCTACTTCGTCGTCGCACATTTCCATTACGTGCTGGTAGCCGGCTCGCTTTTCGCGCTCTTTGCCGGGTGGTATTACTGGTCGCCGAAATGGACGGGCTGGTTGTACAACGAGACGCGCGGGAAGATCCACTTCTGGGCGTCGATGATCTTTTTCAACGTGACGTTCTTCCCGATGCACTTTCTGGGCCTGGCCGGCATGCCGCGCCGCTATGCCGACTATCCTGCCCAGTTCACGGACTGGAACCAGGTGGCGACGATCGGCGCGTTCGGTTTTGGTCTGGCGCAGGTCTATTTCCTGTTCGCTGTCGTGCTGCCTGCGTATCGCGGCGGCGGTGAGCTGGAAAAGGCCGCCGAAAAGCCCTGGGATGGCGCAATCGGCCTCGAGTGGACGGTGCCGAGCCCGGCTCCGTTCCACACGTTCGAGAATCCGCCGACGGTGGAGTAAACGGTTGACCGGGACGTGGTTCGCGCAGTCGCCATCGTACGGAAGCGGCGTACGGGCGGCTTGCGCAGGCGCTCCGGCCGATATGCGCAGCGCGGGTATTTTCGACGGCTCGCCATGACGAAGTGTTGAGCATGACCCGGGATCCACAAACAAGACGTACGCCGGAGCAAATCCGTGCGAGCAACCTGCGACTAGGCTTGATTCTGCTTGCCGTAGTCGCCGTCTTCTTTTTGAGTGCCGTCCTCAACCAGTGGTTGTTTCGTTGAGTTGCGTCCGACAAACGACCAAACGACGAAACGACGAAACGACCAAAAGAGGAGAGGGTATGTCGGGCGGCGGCAAGAGTAGTTTTGCGAGGACGATGAAAGCGGTGCTGTGGTCGTTTTTTGGCGTGCGCGAGGGCCGCGACCACGAAGCCGACGCCTCGCAGCTGAACCCGCTGCACGTGATCGTCGCCGCCGTGATCGCGGCGGCCTTATTCATCGGCGTATTGATAGCGATCGTGTATCTGGTGGTGCGCTGACGCGTTTCTCGGGAAGAAGACGGGGGCATGCGCCGAGCGGCCGACGGACAGCAAGGCGCCTGGGCGGCAAGCCAACGCGGAAACTGAAGCGGAGCAATATCCAACGCGCCGCCGACATAGCAGGACAACTGGACTGAAGCGGAGAATCAACCATGAGCGGTCAAAACGAGAGCCCGTATTATTTCGTGCCGCATCCCTCGCGGCACCCGGTCACCGCGGCCATCGGCCTCTTGATCATGCTCGGATCGTTCGGGCTGTGGCTGAACGAGACGCCATGGGCACCGTACACGTTGTTCCTCGGCCTGCTCTGGCTGCTCTTCGTGCTTTGGCACTGGTTCGGTGACGCGATTGCGGAATCGGAAGGCGGGATGTACGGCAGGCGCGTCGATGCCTCTTTCCGCTGGAGCATGAGCTGGTTCATCTTCTCCGAAGTGATGTTCTTCGGCGCATTCTTCGGCGCGCTTTTTTATGCGCGCCAGATTGCAATGCATCAGCTCGGCAGCCTGGACTTCAAGCTGATCTGGCCGGATTTCGCGGGCGTGTGGCCCAACGAGGGGCCCGCGACGCTGGCCGGCCATTTCAAGTCGATGCAGCCGTGGCCTGTGCCGACGATCAACACTGCGCTGCTGCTCAGCTCAGGTGCGACGCTCACCGTCGCGCACCATGCGCTGCGTGAAGACCACCGTAGGAAAGCGATCGCCTGGTTGGCAGCGACCATCGCGCTCGGCGTCTGCTTCCTGTTTTTGCAAGCGTTCGAGTATATCCACGCCTACAAGGAACTGAACTTGACGCTGGCGTCGGGCATCTATGGCTCGACGTTCTTCCTGCTCACGGGCTTCCACGGGTTCCACGTGTTTCTCGGCGGCACGATGCTGTCGGTCGTGCTGGTGCGTCTGATCCGCGGCCATTTCACCGCCGAACACCACTTCGCCTTTGAAGGCGCTGCATGGTACTGGCACTTTGTCGACGTCGTATGGCTCGGTCTTTACGTTGTCGTCTACTGGCTGTAATGGGACGGTGCCCTGCTTGGTGCCGCTTGGTGCCGCTTGGTGCCGCTTGGTGCCGCTTGGTGCCGCTTGGTGCCGCTTGGTCCCGCTTCGTCTTGCGGTGTCACACGG
>JAXDQB010000496.1:0-4197 GCA_034668065.1 Paraburkholderia sp. | reverse complement strand
CGATAGGCGGGGCCAGGATTATACGGTCCAAGGCAACATGCTCATCGGACCGGATACGGTGGACGCGATGGCCGATGCATTCGAGGCAAGCCAGAAAGAGGGCCTCGCGCAACGGCTGCTGCTTGCGCTCGAAGCCGGTCAGAAAGCGGGGGGGGACAAGCGCGGCCGTCAGTCCGCCGCGTTGAAAGTCATGGGCGAGGAGGCCTATGCGATGTTGGATCTGCGCGTAGATGAGCACCCGAACCCAGTAACCGAATTGCGCCGGATCTTCGCCGTTGCGCAGCAGCAGCTCGTTCCGTTCGTGGCCGGGATGCCGACTCGAGACGATTTCGGCCGCTCGCCGTCGGCCGAGGTCACGGCTTTGCTGCTCACCCCGCCGACCGAGCGCCCGGGTGCGCATCGTCTTGCCGATGCCGACATGCAGAGCGTCGGCACGGATAGCGAGGTACTCGCCCGATGGATGGGCACGAGCTTCGCGAACGACCGCATAGCCCATAACCTGAACGTGTATCGCGACATCGTCGCGGAAATCACGCGGTTGCGCGAACTCGATCTTGCCGCACTGCATCCGGCGATCGTGTTCGATCCGCTTCGAAGCCGCGAGCCTGACATGGGCGGGGGTGCCAATGACTGATGCACTGTTTAGCGAAGACCTGACCGGAATTTCCACGCGCATCGCTTCGGGCGACGTTTCGCCGCTCGAAGTGACCGAAGCGGTGCTGGAGCGGATCGAGGCAATCGATCCGCACATCGATGCTTTCGTGCATCTGAACCCGGAAGCCCGGGCCCAAGCTCGCCAGTTGACGGAGGAACTGGCTCGCGGGGTACGCCGGGGACCGTTGCACGGCGTGCCGATTGCCGTGAAGGACAATTATCTGAGCGCGGACATGCCGACGACAGCGGGAAGCTGCGCGCCAGGCTATGCGTTTGCCCTTGAAGATTCCGCTGCCGTCGAGCGGTTGCGGGCCGCGGGTGCGATCCTGATCGGGAAGACGCGGACGCACGAATTTGCATGGGGAACGGAAACCCCGCCAACCCGCAATCCATGGGACACGAGCCGCATCCCGGGCGGCTCCAGCGGAGGCTCCGGCGCGGCGCTGGCTGCCCGGCTCGTCTTCGGTGCGCTAGGCTCGGATACGGGAGGCTCGATTCGCATTCCGGCAAGCCTGTGCGGTGTGGTGGGACTCAAGCCGACCTTCGGACGCGTCAGTCGCGCCGGCGTGGTTCCGCATAGCTGGTCGCTCGATCATGCAGGGCCCCTTGCGCTTTCGGTGAGAGATGCGGCGGTCATGCTCCAGGTGCTCTCCGGGTACGACAAGCGGGACCCGGGAGCGGCTGCGGTACCCGTGCCGGATTTCAGCCTGGGTCTCGATGCCGGGATCGCAGGAATGCGCGTGGGCGTGTGCCGCAATCACTTCTTCGGGCGCAACGAGGCCGAGGTCGAGCGTCTCGTCGAAAAGGCAATTGACGACCTTGCCGCGTTGGGTGCGCAGGTTATCGATTTCGAGATTCCGAATTTGAAGTACGGCTTGGGTGCCATCTACGCGATTGAGCTCGCCTCGTCGAGCGCGTGGCATGACCGGGCGTTGCAGGATGGCGCGACGGCAGCGATGGCAGATGATGTCCGCACACTCGTTGAAATCGGGCGGCTCGTTAGCGCGTCCGACTACCTAAAGGCTGAGCAACTGCGCACGCAGTTGATTCACGATTTCGATGCCGTTCTCAAAGATGTGGATGTGATCGTGACGCCGGGGTCTTCGGTTGCCGCATGGAAACGCGGGCAGCAGAGCGTTATGACGGGGGGCGTCGAGGAAAGCCCGCTCGCGGCCTCTTGGCGCCTGACCTATCCGTTCAACCTGACGGGCATGCCAGCGCTGTCGCTGCCGTGCGGATTCGATTCGCGTGGTCTGCCCGTTGGCCTTCAAATTGCCGGCAGGCTATTCGACGAAGCGACGATATTGCGGGTGGCGTACGCGTACGAGTGCGTACATCGCTGGAACACCGTGATGCCGAAAATTGCCGATCGATCGATCAATCGGGGAGCGCTTGATGAGAACCGGTGAAGAAAGTGTGATTGGAGTCGCTTGCATTCAGATGCAGCCGAAAATCGGGCATAAGGATGAGAACATTGCACGCACCGTCGAGCTGATCGAGCAAGCTCATGCCGAAGGGGCACGCCTGATCGTTTTGCCCGAGCTGTGCAATTCCGGCTATGTGTTCGAGTCACGCGAAGAGGCCTTCGCATTGGCCGAGACACTGGAGCACGGCGAAACGATTCGTGCATGGCAAGATCTGTCCGAGTGTCTCGGTGTGGTGCTGGTTGCAGGCTTCGCGGAGCGTGACGGCGACCGGCTCTACAATTCGGCAGCGATTCTTCGTCCTGGGTGCGTGGCCGGGCGTTATCGCAAACTGCATCTGTGGGGTGAGGAGCAGTTGTTTTTCGAACCTGGCAATCTTGGGGTGCCGTTGTTCGAGACACCGTTTGGGCGCATTGCGTGCGCGATTTGCTACGACATCTGGTTTCCCGAAGTCTTCCGGTTGGCGGCCACGGCCGGGGCAGACATGCTGTGTGTGCCGACAAACTGGGTGCCGATGCCCGCGCAGCGTCCGGATCTTCCTGTGATGGCGAATACCCTGGCCATGGCAGGGGCGCACAGCAACGGGTTGTTCGTCGTTGCGGCTGACAGAGTCGGCACCGAACGCGGCCAGCCTTTTCTCGGCAATAGCCTGATCGTCGACAATCTCGGCTGGCCCGTGGCCGGACCGGCGGGCGCGGAAGATGAAGTGGTGCTGTTCGCACGATTGAACCTGGCCAATGCGCGCCGCAATAGGCAGTTAAACGGCTTTAACCATTTGCTGCGGGATAGGCGACCGGAAGTGTATTGAGGCTTGATGCGGCCGCTGCCGCTGATGGGCACGATCACGCAACAGTAACCCGGCAACAGATCGCGGGCGCAGGGGATGGCCGTGCATCCCCTCGAGTCTCGCGCTGATTCGGTAGAATCGTCGTTCCGCCGACATTGCCCCGCGATGCAAGCGCCAGGCGTCAGCCGAGGCCGCCATTCTTTCACGGAGCTTTCTTGAACCCGAATACTTTGCCTCCCGGGCTGATGCTCGTTCATGGCAATCGCTCCGAGCGCCTGCGCGATCTGCTTGTCGAATGGATGAAGCGCTATCCGCTCGGACCGCTCGAAGACGAGATCATCCTCGTGCAGAGCAACGGTATCGCGCAGTGGTTGAAGCTTGCGCTCGCCGCGCATGCCGATCCCGAGACGGGCGAGGGCGGATGCGGCATCGCCGTGGCGCTCGACATCCTGCTGCCGTCGCGCTTTATATGGCAGGCCTATCGCGCGGTGCTGGGCGCATCGAGCGTGGCGGAGGCGTCGCCGTTTGACAAGTCGCGTCTCGTGTGGCGGCTCATGCGCGTCGTACCGGCGCTCGTTGGCCGTGAAGAGTTCGAGCCGCTCAGGCGCTTCATCAGCCGGGACGACGATCGCCGCAAGCGCTATCAGCTCGCGGAGCGCATCGCCGATCTGTTCGAGCAGTATCAGATGTATCGCGCCGACTGGCTCGCGAGCTGGGCGAAAGGCGACGACGTGGCAATCGATGCGCGCGGCGAGCGTCATCCGCTGCCCGCCGAACAGCGCTGGCAGGCGGCTCTGTGGCGCGAACTGGTGGCGGAAGTCGCGCATTCGCCGAGCGGTGCGGCCGGCGATATCGCGTCGATGGGTGGCCGCGCGGCGGTGCACGAAGCGTTCATACGGCGCGCCACCGAGTGGCCGTACGACACGCCTCCCGCAGGTTTGCCGCGGCGCATCGTGGTGTTCGGCATATCGAGCCTGCCGCGCCAATCGCTCGAAGCGCTCGCCGTGCTGTCACGCTGGAGCCAAGTGCTGATGTGCGTGCCCAATCCGTGCGCGCACTACTGGGCCGACATCGTCCCGGAAAAGGAACTACTGCGCGCGACGCAGTCGCGCCAGGCGCGCCGCAAGGGTTCGCCCTCCGAGCTGAGCGGGGACCTGTTGCATCTGCATGCACATCCGTTGCTGGCGTCCTGGGGCAGGCAGGGTCGCGACTTCATCGGCCTGCTCGACGAGTTCGACAACGCCGAGGCGCGCGAGGGCTATCTGCCGCAATTCACGAACATCGGCGAGCGCATCGATCTCTTCGAAGAACGCGATGCACGCACGATGCTGC
>JAXDQB010000495.1:0-6934 GCA_034668065.1 Paraburkholderia sp. | reverse complement strand
CGATCTTCATGATGACGATCTCGTTCGACAGCTTGCCCGCTGCCACCACCGTATTCGAGGCGGGATCCTTCTGGTCCTCGAACATGGAAGTCAGCGTGGCGTGGAAGCCCTTTTGGCTTTCGCACTCGGGCAGGAACACCGCGACGGTCTTCTCGGTGCCGCGCGTGCCGCCTTCGTTGTTCGAGACAGTGCGGGCAACCTCGGTTTTGTTGTACTGGAGCATCGTGCCCGACTTCTCATAGAGTCCGGAGACGAAGTTCTTCAGGCCGCTCGTGTTCGCGTCGTACTGCTTTTGCAGGCGCTCGACGATGTTGACGTGCAACACCGGCGCCAACGTCTTCGAGATCTCCGCATGCGCCATCTCGACGATCGTTGCGGAAGCCTGCGAGATGGTCGAGAGGATCGAGCCGAGCGACACGTTGCGCAAAAGCTTGTCGAACGAATCGACTTCCGTGCCGGCGAGATTGATGATCGACTGGCGCACGGTCTGCGTGCGCGTGCCCTGCGCCTGCTCATCGACGATCATGGACTTCATCACGCTGTCGATCGCAGGGCGGTCGAAGATCCGCTGCTGATACACGGCGTCCTGGCCCGCGAGTCGGGCGGCCTGCTCCTGGTGCACCTTTTCGGTTGCCGCGGCGAGGTACTGGTGGAGCCCGTCAATGTGACCCCGCAGCGATATCAGCTCGTCCTTGACGAACGGGATCAGGCCCGTGGCGAAGCGCTGGCCTTCAATCAGCGTGCGCAGCGCGTAAAGCTCCTGGTAGTGCGTCGCAATGTCCGCAAAGAGCGAGCTCCGCTTGTCGGTGAGATGCTGGCGGAAGAAGCCGACGCTGTTGAACTCCTTGGTCAATTCCGCAATGCGCACGAGCACGTCCTGCTCGGTGACGGGTCCCTTCGTGAGCGCTTCGTTGAAAACGTCAAGCCGCTCGTTGAGCGCATTGACGAGCGCATCAATGAACTGCCGCAATTGGATCAGTGAGCGCGTGCCGACTTTCCACTGGGTGAACAGTTCCTTCTCAATCTGGCGGCTGATGTGGCGCGCCATTTCGAGCCGCGCATTGCCCTTGATCTCGTAGAACTTGCGCACTCCCCCCAAACGGCGATAGGTTTCGTCGAAGACCTTCGCGAGGCGCAAGTTCAGCGTGTGAGACCAAGTCGCCTGCTCGAGCGTCGGGTCGACCTGAATCTCCGGCGCAAGCCCGCTCACGATCTGCTTCCAATACTCACGCGCGGGCTTCCACATTGCGTTTTCCGCGTCGTCCTTGAGGATGCCGGCTTCGAGCGTCAGATGCGCGTCGGAGAGGAGGATGCGCTGCACCACGTCGGGCTTGCGCACCTCCGAGCCCCAATCCTTCTGCACCGGCTCGTCCGCGTAGCCCTCGCCCTGGCGGAAGTTGTTGAACATAAGCTGGCGCGCCGCCTGCTCGGCAAAGCCATAGGCGAGGTACTCCTTGATCTCCTCCTCGGGCACGACGATGCGTTCGAGGCCGAACGAGAGGAACAGCTTTGCCCGCGCCTTGCCGATGTCGGATTCGCTTTCGAAGTTCTTGATGTCGTTCTCGCCCTTCTCCGCCTTGTTCAAGCCTTCCCATTGCGTGTTAAGCGTCTTCTGGTAGATGAACTCGGCGACGATGCGCGGAATCTCCGAGTCGATGTCGAACTGCAGGTTGTGCTCGTTAAGATTGCTCACGAGGTAGCAGCCGTTGAAATACACATCGTGACTCATGCGCGAACCGTCCAGCACGTTCGCCGGATGGTATTTGCCGACCGCCATCGCATTCAGCTCGGCGAGCGCCGCATAGCCGTTCGCGTAGTAGTTCGAGAAACCGGCCACATCACGCACGCGCCGCGAATCCTTTTCCGGCAGGAGGGCATAGATCACGATGCGATGAGCCTCTGGATCCGGGTACTTGTTGCGGATCAGTGCGACGGCGTCGACCACGCACCCACTGCCGGTGCCGCCCGCGAGGCCGCAGACAATATGAATGACCATTTTCGCGCCGCCGGAGCCCTGTCCCAGCACGTGAACGCGATCCTCGACGGCCTTCACGAACTGCGGGGCGTTCTGGGCGAACACGAGGCGGCCGAGCTTGCGGCGCTGCGCGGCGCCGACAATGCCGGGCTTGACGAATTCGAAGATGCTTTTCGGTTCGACCCAGTCGCGCAGTCCTGGGAATGAGGCCGGATCGTCGAGCACTGGCCGCACGCTGCTCGCAGTGTTGATGATGTACTGGCTGCGTGCAAGGTCGATCTCCTTGCCGAGCACCTTCCACTCGTCGTGCTTATCCAGTTCATCCGTGGACGTATCGACGTAGAGATACTCGAAACGCGCCTCCGATACGCTGTTGCCCTGAGCGTCGCGGTTGCGCTCAATTGTCTTGCGAAGATTGCGGATGATCTTGCCGCCAGAGCCGCCAAGGCCAATGATCAAATGTTTGTAGTCCATGTTCCGGTTCGTGTCTGTTCAGGTTGCCGTGGCGGCAAACTCATTTGTGAGCGAGGTTGATCTTCAGGTACAGGTCTGCGTCGGGCTGCGTCGTTTGCTTCACGACATATGACGCCACCTGGCCGCCGGCTGCCGGCGCCGGATCGTCTGCGAAGACAATGCCCTTCGCCTTGTAGCCCGGCGACGGATCCTGCGCGACATTGGCCGTGCACGGAGCGTCCTGGTCGGGCGCGAACGCGATGCCCTTACTGATGTACCCGGTTCCGGCATCCGCCACCTGGAGCGGCTCACGGCTATCCGATGCGGGGGCCGCCGCCACCACGTTCGACGTGACCGGGCACGAGCCCGCGTCGGCCGTGTTCAACGGGGGCGCTGTCGATACGAGGTCCGGCGCGACATGGTCGATGCGCTTCGATACGTCGTCGTGCTCGCGCTCCGATGTGACGAACACGAGCAGCTTCTCCATGCCCGGCTTGTCGTCAAATACGAACGAGCCCTTTGCCGGTAAAAATACGACTCCCATTGCATTGACGAAGTTGTCCTGCGACGGCTGCGGATAAATCTGGGTGACCTTGCCGTCCGGCGCCTGGTTCAGAATGTAGACGTAAGATGGACGATTCACCTTCACACCGAGCTGGAAGTGCTCGCCGCTCTTGAAGATGCGCTTTGCAAGGACATCGTGCGTCGTGCCGTCGGGGTTCTTCAGGCGTATGAAGTAGCTCGCGCCGAGTTCATTCGCCTTCCTCTTCTGCGCGATCCTGACGATCTTGCCCGTGCTCTCGGCTGGCGCAAACGCGTCGGACGCGGCCTGCGAAGACGCCAGCGCGGTCGTGCCGGCCTGCTTCGGGGCTGTGCTGACGGCGACAACCGAGTCGTCCTGCGCGAAGAACAATGATTTCGCCTTGTAACCTTCTCCCGCCCACGCGTGGCTTGCAAGGGCGGCTAGCGTCAGAGCGACGAGGGGATATCGCATGTCGGGTCTCCAAATGAATTTGCGTCGTTTCAACCGGAATCTTCTGCTTACTGGTAGAGATCGTTTTGCTGATCGGGGATCGTCGAATACTGTCGGGGAACCTGATGCGCCTCGCCGTCCGAGACCTGGATCGCGATGTGCGACGTGAAGCGCTGCGCTTCGCGGAACGCCGGTTCGAGCTGACCTTTGTAGTAGCCGAGATAGTCGAATAGCGACTGCGTGAAGTACGAACCCTTCAGCACGCGGTTAGCCGAGACCGGGCTCTGGAAAGTGCCCGCCGGCGGTCCGAGCGACTCCTCGTTCGGGCTCGTCGCCGTGATGAGCGTGTAGCCGCTGCGGTTGCGGTCGACCGCAGTATGCGGACCGTTCGTTCGGGCGGACGCGTTGTCGTCCGTGCCGTCGCTGGAAAAGCGAATGCCCTTCGACGTGTAGGCCGAGCCCGTCCACGACGCGAGCGAGATGCCTTCTTCTTCGCTCTTGCCGCCGTTGGTCGCGCGGATGTAGGTGGTGCTTTCGTCGGCGATGTCGTCGAGCATGTCACCGCTAAAGCAGGTATCGATCACCACGCGCGTCGTGTGGGTTGGCTTCTTCGCGAGGTCTTGCACGAGCGTGTCGGGCACGGAGTGCTGCTGGAAGTGCAGCAAGACCTCGGTGCGGTCACGTGAGCGCATCGTTTTCTGGTCGCCGGAATCGTAGACCAGGATCGACATCTTGCGGGAGTCCTGTCCTTCTGGCGTCGGCACTGGCATGTTGCCGTGGCTCGATACGTAGATGAACACATCGTCATTCGGCCCGATCTCACTACTGAGCTTGGCGATCGCTGCCTCGACGTTGGCTTTCGTCGCTTGCTCGTTGAGGAGCGCCGTCACGTGATAGCCTGCACGCTGCAGATAAGCTTGAACGACGGCTGCGTCGTCGGCACCTTGAATATCCGGCGTATGCTCGGAGTCGACAAAATGGTTGATCCCGACGACGAGCGCGCGCTTGGCCGGCGCAGCCCACACATTGCGTTGCGCATGCGTGTACGCCGCGAGCGCCTTGCCGGCTGCGACTTCCCAGCGCTTTTGCAGAATGTGCTCGGGATAGAACGGCGAGGTGGATTTGATGCCGACGATCGACTGCACGATCGTGAATGCCTCGTCGACCTCGTCCTCGTTGCGATAAGTGCCGGTCAGCTCGATGCGGCCCGTGCTGTCGCGCATGACGCTCGCCTGATCGAGTCCGTGCTCGTGGAACTTCGTTTCGATCCGCTCGACGAGCGGTTGCGGAACGTTATAGGCGCGGTAAGCGTTTTGGAAACCAGGCAGGCTACTGGCTGCGCAAGCTGTCAGCAGCAGTGAGCCGGCCAGCGTTGTGACGCGTGCAAGGATCGTTTTCATCGAATTGGACGAGGCATGGCGACGTTGCGGACGCAATGCATGCGCGCGAGCAGCGCCGCCCGTTTCAGGAGCGAACATGTAAGCCGCTGGCCGATTGCACGCAACCGGCCAAGCCGGCGCTTACCCCGTGACGGTGAACTGCTGCGAGGCGACGGCCGCCGGTTGGTCGCCTGCCGTCACGCGGAACTCGACGCGATAAACGCTGCCTGCCTTCGCGTCCTGGGGGATTGGGATGTGCACAACGTCCTTCTGCTCACCCGGCTCGACCTTATGCTGCTCCGGGGGCCGGCCAGGGAACGGCACTTCCGTTTCCTTCTTGTCCTCGCCGACGACGTAGAGCTTGCGCTCAACCGTTACGGGCGTCTCCGCGCCGTCCGGCGTCATCACGATGAACGTGCTGTCGACCTCGGCCTGGCTGTCGGCCTTCACGGGCGCGGCGACGTCCACCGACTCGACGCGCGTCACGATGCCCTGGCTCTTCTTGTACTGGATTTCCTTCTTGACCTTGTCGTAGTCCTTGGTCCGCTGAATGTCCGATTCGGGCAGCCACGACGGATTCTTCTTGAAGCAGGTATCGACAGCGGTGTAATAAGCGGTTGCGAATCCCGCGATACCGCCCGCCACGGCACCGATCAATGCGGCCTTGCCGGCGTCCTGGCTCTTGTGCGTGGCGAACATCGCCGAAACGCCCGCCAATGCGCCAAGGCCCGCGCCCTTGGCCGTGGTAAGGACCTGTTCCTTCTTCACGCAGGAATTCAGATCGGCATTCGCGGATTCCTGCGCGAATGCGCCAAAGGAGGAAAACATTAACCCCGCAGCAACGGCCATGCAGACCGTCGTGGTCATACTCTCTCTTTTTTTCATTGTCTAGTTGCTTATTAGATGACTATTTGTACGGCCCTGCCGAGCATAACCTGCGAGTAGACTCCGCAGGATGCAATGCACGCTTACGATACCAACACTCGCCCCCGAGGCGTCGCCTCGCTATAAGGTTGTCGGCGTGCCGTTGAGAAACTTTAGCACTAAGCACACGCTTCATGAAATCACTTTTTTGACGTTGAGTACAAACACACATTGAAGCAATAGTTCACAGCGAAACTCCGTCAATCAAATCAGCCAAACTTGGCAAACGTTTGCGATTAACCTGTAATAGACGTGCCCACCTCAATTGGTGGTGGCTTCAAAGCAACAAACGTTGTTACCTACGCCGCAACGCAGTGTCGAGTGAGTTCGGTTGCTCGATATGCGCCAGGCAGGCTTTTGCTCCGCGACGGTGCGTGCGCCACTCATTCACCATTGCAGGCGTTGCAAACGTGCGGCAACTTTGGGCGAAGCGAACGAGCCTCCACCAGTAGTCGGTTAAATCCGCACCAAACGGCTGTCGCCGAAAAGCCGTCTTGATGACGGACCACTCTGCATTCCGCCTGTCGACGATTGGCGGGCGCCAGGGTTCGCCGCCCTGAGCCAACGTCAACTAACTCAGCGCGAACGGTAGCGTGTGTACGTACTGAGAGAGAAACATCGTTACACCGATGTATTAATCGTGATTGATCTCGCTGACGGTATTGCGGTTTTTTTAGCGTCGAAGGTGCGCGGGAGCATTACCAATAGCAATCTTTCCCTGCATATCCTTCGATAGGCGGTGTAGAAAGCATGGGCGATGACCATGCTATGCATGGTCATCGCACTGATTCGGATTCCCGTCATTCCGGCTACCCCCCTACCGCCCGCAATCGTAGCGCCCGTCGATCAGACCCGCGCTTATTTCACGCTGCGCTCGCGCTGCCAGAGCACGTCTTCGCCACCACCCGAGCGGTTCAGCACGCGTGCGAGCACGAAGAGCAAGTCTGAAAGCCGATTGACGTAACGGCGCGGCACAGTTTCGAGGGGTTGCAGACTGCCGAGCGCCACGATGGCGCGCTCGGCGCGGCGGCAGACGGTGCGGCAGACATGCGCGAGCGCGGCGGCGCGCGTGCCCCCGGGCAGGATGAACTCCTTGAGCGGCGGCAAATTGGGCCCGTTGAAGGACCACAACCGCCGGATCGCAGAGCACGCACGTCTGTGGCTGGTGGCGACCACTGATGATCAACTTGTCGCTGCACAGAAGCGCATTGCCGCGGCGATACGCTCAAG
>JAXDQB010000494.1:0-4654 GCA_034668065.1 Paraburkholderia sp. | reverse complement strand
TGTGCGCCGCGAATGCACTTTCACCGCATGCGGAACGGCGTGCCGGTGGACCGTGCGCTTGTGCGCGGTACCAACCGTGTGCGGAGTGGTCGCGCGCGCTTCGGGCGGACTCCACAGCTCCGAATATGTGCCCGCCCCAAAAGCCGCCGGCGCGAGCGTCGCCGTCAGTAACACAAATCCAATTCTTTTCACGATTTTCCCTTGCCGGCCGCGCGTTGCTGCCACTGTTTGCAAGCCATCGCCTGATTGATGCACCCGCCGTCACAGCCGGCGCAATAGTGGCGGTCCCGAATGTCGTCGGTGACGCGCCACGTATTTTCAGCCACCGGGCTTGCTGTGCCAACAGTACGGCCATTTTCCGCCGCGTAAAACGTCGCCTCGCCAGCCTTGCCACGGCGAATCGCCTTATTGATTTCCTGCTCGCCGAACGCTGACTTCATCTGCGCCACGAGCGCCGCGATTTCCGGCATCGGATGGCCGAACGGCCTGCGCACACGCATGTCCATCCGTTTGCTCCCGAAAAAAGTGCCCGTTCGCCGCTAGTCAAATCCGTGAATGATACTGTACATCCATACAGCTGCCTTCGCAAATCTCATGAACCCCCCGCTAACCGCTCCGGAAGCAATACACCCGTCGCTGTGGCGGGCGTCGCAGCTTGCCCACGGTCGCGGGCGGGGAGTGGACACCGGCTATCCGGCGCTGTTAGCCCAATTGCCGGGCGGCGGGTGGCCGGTTGGCGCGCTGGTGGACCTGCTTGTGCAGCAGCCGGGCGTGGGCGAACTGCGGCTGCTACGGCCCGCACTGAGTGCCGGAGGCAGCCGGCCCATTGCATTCGTGCAGCCGCCGCATACACCGGACGCACTCGGCCTCAGCTATATCGGCCTGTCGCTTGACCAGGTGCTGCGCCTGAAGGCGCAAAAGACCGCCGATGCGCTCTGGTCCGCCGAACAGATTCTCCGGGCGGGAAGCGGCGGCGCGCTGATTTTCTGGGCGCAGTATGCCCAGGCTTCGTCGCTGCGGCGCCTGCATCTGGCGGCGCAGTCGTCCGAGACGCTGTTCGTCATGGTGCGGCCGCTTGCAAGCGCACAGGACGCGTCGCCGGCGCTGCTGCGGCTGGCGCTGAAACCATCGGCCGACGGGCTGACCGTCGACATCGTGAAACGACGAGGGCCCTCGCGCACGGAGCCTCTCTCGATTCCCCTTCAACCCACTCCTGTGCTGATGTCACGACATGCGCGTCTCTCGCGCGGGTCGCCTGCCGAAGTTGCGACTGGAAGTCAGCGGAAAGAAGTGCTTGCCTGAACTCATTACGGTAGTGTCGTGCATGAACGTTGCGTTGCAGGGCCGCGGCCCAGTAAGTGCTTATCATGACCGCAAGGAACGGAGGCACCATGTGCTACTCGGCTCAAGTGGTAGCGGACTATCGTAAATTTGTGCGCACCTTTGGCGCCATCATGGACATCCACGAGTTCGCTCGGCTGTTCTTTGAGCGCGCGGAGGGCATTAGCAAATCCAAGATACCCAAAGCCATCGAAGACGCCTTTGCTGAACCGCAGGATGACGCAGAGCGGGAAATCAATGCTCTCATCGCCAAGTTCGCTTCGGCGCAGGCTATCAAACTCGAGCAAGAGCTGTTCAAACAACGGAAGCGGCTGGCCGACGCGGAACGCACGTTGCAAACGAAGGTCACGAAAGCAGCAACGGAAAGTCAGCGAATCGCCACCGACAAAATCGCCTGGACCAGGGGCAAACTCGAGGACATGCAGCGAACCCAGCCACAACCGCGGGACTCTCGCATCTTTCCCGGACACTACGCGCCTGTCATGGTGATGGAAGACGGCCAGCGCGTCGTGAAACCAATGCGCTACCAGTGTCGCATTGCTGGTAAGCCCGCCTTCTACGATGTCAAATACCCCGGAACTTACAATGCGCGCAGGGATAGTCTCGAGGGTTTTTGGGCGCCATGCTTTGGACGCACGCATGCCGTCCTTCTTGTTGAAGTTTTCTCGAAAATGTGAGCAAGGCAAAGTTCGAAAACACGTTACTTGAGACTCACGAGCGATGAGAATGTCGTTCTCGAGTTTCGTCCGAGCAACGGCGAGCTGATGCATGTTGCCTGTCTGTGGTCGCGGTGGAGCACGCCAGGCCGGCCGGACCTGCTTTCATTCGCCGCCATAACAGATGAACCTCCGCCAGAAGTAGCTGCAGCAGGACATGACCGGTGCATTGTTCCCATAAAGCCTGAGAACGTAGATGCATGGCTCAACCCGGACCCAGAGAATCTGGAGGCAATGTACGCGATTCTTGATGACAGGGACCGGCCGTACTACGAGCATCGGCTTGCTGCCTGACCGTTCATCAATCGTTGATGACTGGCGAATCGACTTTTGGATTCGGCCTTGCGTGCGGTGCACCGACCTATCCAGCAGGGCGGCGACTCACCGGCCGGCAATATGTCGAGGATGAGAGGAACTCGACTTTGCCGCCGTGCTCATTACGAGTGTCGGTATCTATTGAGTCTCGACTTCACGCGGCTGAAGGAACCCGAGGCACGCGCCAGCGAAGAGGGCTGCGGCGATGACGTATATGCCTGCGTTGGTGCTGTTCGTCGCATCTTTCATCCAGCCGACGATGGTCGGACTGACGAAGCCGGCGAGGTTGCCCACCGAGTTAATTAGCCCGATGCCTGCAGCCGCTGCGCTTCCGCCCAGCATGGCGCTCGGCCACGCCCAGAAGACTGGCATCGTTGCTAGTACGCCCGCCGTTCCGAGCGAGAGGGCAATCATCGCAAGTTCAACATTCGAACCAAAGACCGTTGCAAGCAGGAGGCCCACGCTTGCCATGAGGCCGGCGGCCGCAAAATGCCAGCGACGCTCACGCAGCCTGTCTGCACTTCGTGCAATCAGAAGCATGGCAACAATCGCGCATCCGTAAGGAATCGCGGTCAGCATGCCAACATCGAGCACATCCTTCACTCCGGCAGCCTTGATGAGCGTCGGCAAATAGAAGCCCACGCCATAGAGACCCATCATGCAGCAGAAGTAGATGGCGGCCATGAACCACACGCGGCCGTTGCCGAGGACACTTCCTATCGTGGCGTGCAGCTTTCCAGCACCGTCCTGCGCAATCTTCTCCTCAAGAAGCTTCTTCTCGGGCTCCGTGAGCCACTTCGCGGCGCGAATCCCGTTCGGCAGATAGATGAGCGTGATGACGCCAAGAACGATGGAGGGGATGGCTTCCAGCAGGAATAGCCACTGCCAGTTTGCGAGGCCATGCACGCCATTGAATGCCTGCATAATCCAGCCCGACAGCGGGCCGCCAATGACCCCCGCAACGGGGATGCCCATCATGAAAAGCGCATTGACACGACTGCGGCGCTCGGCCGGATACCAGTAGGTCAGGTAGAGAACGATACCGGGGAAGAAGCCGGCTTCGGCAATGCCAAGCAGAAAGCGCAATATATAGAATGAGGTTGGCGTTGACACGTAAAGCGTGGCGGACGAAATGAGCGCCCACGTAATCATGATTCGACTAATCCATACCCGGGCGCCGAAGCGATGCATTAGCACATTGCTGGGAACTTCGAAAAAGAAGTAGCCGATAAAGAAGATGCCAGCGCCAAGGCCATAGACTGTGTCGCTGAACTTCAGGTCGTTGAGCATCTGCAGTTTTGCAAAGCCGACGTTGACGCGGTCAAGGTAAGCGGCGACGTAGCAGAGAAACAGAAAGGGCAGAAGGCGCCAGGTGACTTTGGAGTAAGCGAGGGATTCCAACTTGTCCCGGTCGATACTGGGATTCAGAATTGTAGCGTTCATTGTCTCGTAATGGTTTGGAAGTTATCTGTATGCACCTCAGGTCCTGCGAGGACCGTGATTGCCAGACGCGCATCCGGCAGCATACTGAAGAATTTGATTTCCCGCTGTCTGTTTCGGGATAGGTCAGTTGTCGAATCGCCGACGCAGCAAGGAGTGAGCACATCCCGCGCGGACGCTTTGCCGAATGACACGACAGCTTGGGTGAATGCCCGGGTGTCTTCGTCTTTTTCGATATCGCCGACGAAGGACTTGTCAATCTTTAGGGTACTGATGGGAAAGCGCTAACGTACGCAAGGTTGGCGTAACCGGTCCGAAAATCGTCTAGCGCGACCGCTGCCCATACCTGAACCCGCCGCCAGTCCACAGTTTGCGCGCTACCGCGAGTCAAATGGCTTCGAGTCACGCTTGCACTATCTGCGCATTCTGGCCGGGGTGTTGGCAATGGTACTGCAGCAGACACACTTGCTGGTGCATCTGCTGGCAATAAGCGCTCAAGGGATTAAAAATGACAGCCGCCACATCCGGGTGAAGGTGCTCCTGCTTTGGTCATGAAGGATTTGACCTGACCGGAGAATTCAAAGCCGACGTTGTCACTGCGACTCTCGGACGCACCCTTCCAAGCAAAGGCATGGGCAGCCGACAGACCCGGCTTGCTCGCCCTGATAGAGCCACGGCAGACCGAGCTGTGATTTGGAATTGCGAGTGACGCGCCGAGCGGCTAACAAACCGTTACATGAGAAATGCGTGCAGCTTCAGCCGCGGTTTTTTGGTCGCCTACCATTGCGTGGCTGGTATCGGACCGCTCGGGCGGACTTCCAACTGAATACGAACCGACGTAA
>JAXDQB010000493.1:0-5033 GCA_034668065.1 Paraburkholderia sp. | reverse complement strand
CCGACAGCGGCCCATTTCGTCTCCGATAGCCGATACCGGATAGCCGATACCCGATACTTAATCAATCGCCCCGAAAACGATAATAGTGCACAGCATGCCCGCCCTCGCCCGCCCCTTTCGCCGGCTCTTTGCGCGCAGCAACGCGGTCCGCATCGCACGGTTTCTCGCTGTGCGCTTCGCGCTATCGCTCGTAACGCTCGTGCTGCTTTCGGCGCTCGTCTTCGCGCTCGGCCAGCTTCTGCCCGGTGATATCGGCCGCGCCATTCTCGGGCCCTTGGCCGATCCCCTCGCAGTCGCAGCGCTCGATCATCAACTGGGCGCCGACAAGCCCGTGCTTGTGCAATACGCCTCCTGGATTGCGCGCTTGGTACAAGGCGATATGGGGATGTCCTATGCGTTTCGCGAGAGCGTCGCGCCTTTGGTCATTCATGCTCTTGCGAACTCGGCCAAGCTTGCGGCGCTCGCGTTCGTCATCGTTGTTCCGATCGGCATCACGGCAGGTGTATGGGCCGCGCTGCATACCGGACGCTGGCTCGATCGCGCATTGATGATCGTCGGCCTCTGCGCGAGCGTCGTGCCCGAATTCGTCTCGTCGATCGTGCTGATTCTTGTCTTCGGCGTCTGGCTTCGGTGGCTGCCGACCGAAGCCGCTTATCCGCCTGGCACCGGGCTGCTCGGCGCGCTACGGCACTTGATCCTGCCTGCGCTGCCGCTCGTCTTCGTGCTGTTCGGCTATATCGCACGCATGGCGCGAGCGGGCACAGTAGAAGTTCTCGACGCCGACTACACGCGCACAGCCATCCTCAAAGGTCTGCCGAGTCATATCGTGATCGGGCGCCACGTGCTGCGCAATGCGCTGCCGCCCACGATCACCGTTGCCGCCACTCAGCTCGGCTATATGGTCGGCGGGCTCGTCGTCGTGGAGACGCTGTTTCACTATCAAGGCATCGGCTCGCTCATCTACAACGCGGCAACGGCGAGGGACTTTCCCATGCTCGAGGCAGGCGTGCTGATGGTCGGCATCGTCTATACGTGCGCGCACTTCGTGGCCGACGCATTGCTCGTCGCGCTCGATCCCCGGCTACGCACGGGAGGTGAGCAATGAGCCTTGTGCCCCCATCGCGCGCACAATCGGCCACCGAAGAGATGGCATTGGCGCCGCGGTTCGAAACACTGCGTGTGCTGCTGCGCTCACCGGGCTTCATCGTCGGCATGCTGATCATGGCGTTTTGGATCGGCTGTGCGCTCGCCGGCCCGTTCGTCGTGCCCCAGGATCCGTATGCGTCCGATCCACTCAACTCGCTAATGCCGCCCGACCGCGTTCATTGGTTCGGCACCGATCAGTTGGGACGCGACGTGTTTTCGCGCGTCGTCGTCGGTGCGCGCGACATCCTCATGATCGCGCCGCTCGCCACACTGGCAGGCACGCTCTCGGGCACCGCGCTCGGCCTCGTTCTCGGCTACGTCGGCGGATGGCTCGACCATGCCGCGGGCCGTCTCATCGATGCACTTCTCGCGCTGCCGCTCGTCATCGTCGCGCTGGCCGCACTCGCCGCGTTGGGCCCATCGAACGCGACGGTCGTACTCGTGATCGGGCTCACGTTCATGCCGATGACGGCACGCACCG
This sequence comes from Paraburkholderia sp., assembly GCA_034668065.1. GTDB lineage: Bacteria > Pseudomonadota > Gammaproteobacteria > Burkholderiales > Burkholderiaceae > Trinickia. Next base: position 3,406 of record JAXDQB010000493.1, on the reverse strand, counting down.
TGCGCGCCGCCGTACTCGCCGAACGTCATCTCGACTACGTCGCAGCGGCGCGGGTGCGCGGCGAGCGCGCGCTCTACATCATGTTCGCGGAGATCTTGCCGAATGTGCTGCCGCCTATCGTGGTTGAGGCCACGGTTCGTCTCGGCTATGCCATTTTTGCCGTCGCAACGCTTTCGTTTCTCGGCTTCGGTGTCGCACCACCCTCCGCGGACTGGGGGCTCGCGCTCTCCGAATCGTATTCGCTCATGACGGGCGGCGCATGGTGGACTGTCGTCTTCGATGCAATGGCCATCGCCACGCTCGTCGTCGGAGTGAACCTCATCGCCGACGGTGTACAAGGAGCGATCGCGACATGAACCCGCCATCGCACAATGCGCTTCCCAACTTCGATGCGGCGCCGGGAATGGGCGACGACGCGCTCGCTGTCACAGGTTTGACGCTCGCCTACCGCGTGCGCGGGCGTGATCGCAAGGTGCTGCATGACATCACGTTTCGCGTGCGGCGCGGCGAAGCGTATGGCCTTGTCGGCGAATCGGGCTGCGGCAAGTCGACCGTCGCGCTTGCCGCTCTCTCGTATCTGCCGCGAAACGGCAGAATCGTGACGGGGCGCATCGAGGTGGCCGGAACCGACGTGTCGACCCTCGATACGAGGGCGCTGCGCGCCATGCGGGCGTCGACGATTTCAATGGTTTATCAGGATTGCTCGCGCGCGCTCAATCCATCACTGGCAGTCGGTCTTCAGGTGTCCGAGGCATTCTCGGCCGCGCATCGCATGACACGCAGCGAAGCGCACGAGCAGGCCATCGAGATGTTGCAGCGAGTGCGCATTCCCGCGCCGCATCAGGTGATGAATCGTTACCCCCATCAGCTCTCGGGCGGCATGCAGCAGCGCGTCGTGATTGCAATGGCGCTTGCATCGAGCCCCTCGTTGCTGGTTCTCGACGAGCCGACGACGGGGCTCGATGCAACAGTGGAGGCGGAGGTACTCGACCTCGTGGCCCGGCTTCGAGCGGAGTCGGGCATGGCGGTGCTTTTCATCAGCCACAACCTTGCCGTCATCGGCCGCATGTGCAGCCGCGTCGGCGTGCTCTATGCCGGACGGCTCATAGAGGAAGGCGCTAGCGAGGACGTGCTCGGTCTACCGCGGCACCCTTATACCGTCGGACTGCTGCGCTGTTTGCCAAGCGCCTCGTGCAGCAAAGAGACCGGGCGTCTCGACACAATTGCGGGCAGCCTCCCCCCGCCTGGCGCGATCTTGAGCGGCTGCGCTTACGCGCCGCGCTGTCGGCTTGCCGACGATCACTGCCGGCGCGATGCGCCGCCCCCTTATCGGCTCGCCAGCGCGCATGGCGCGCACATTGCGCGCTGCCACTATCACGAGCGGGCGCAAGCGTTGCCTTTGGACCCTGAAGCCGCAAACGCGCTCGAAGGGCCGCCCAGGCACGATCAACTGCATGCCGTCGCGCAGGAAATGCCACCTCGTCTGCGCGCAGAACATCTGTCGAAAACGTTCGTCGGCCCGGATTTTTCGCTGCGCGCGGCGGACGACGTGTCTCTGACGCTCGCGGCAGGCGAGACGCTTGGACTCGTAGGTGAATCAGGAAGCGGCAAATCGACCATCGCCAAGCTGCTTGTGGGGCTCGTTGCGCCGGATTCGGGCGGCATCCTCGAACTGGACGGGAAACCGCTGCCCTTTCGCGTTGATCGACGCGATGACGAACAGGTGAAATCGCTGCAGATGGTCTTTCAGAATCCCGACTCGGCGCTCAACCGGGCGCATTCGGTCAAGCATCTGATCGGCCGCGCGCTCTCCAAGCTCAGTGCGCTGCGCGACAAGGCACACGACAGTCGGCTCGTGTCGCTCGTCGAATCGGTGCGGCTGCCGCAGCGCTATCTCGATGCGCGCACGCGGCAGCTTTCGGGCGGATTGAAACAGCGCGTTGCCATCGCGCGTGCGTTTGCGGGCGATCCGCGTGTCGTCGTCTGCGACGAGCCGACTTCTTCGCTCGACGTGTCCGTGCAGGCGGCGATTCTCAATCTCCTCGTCGACCTGCAGCGTCGGCATGGCGTGAGCTACATATTCATCTCGCATGATCTTCATGTCGTGCGATATATCTCCGATCGCATCGCCGTACTCTATTCGGGACGTCTATTGGAAATCGGCAGGGTGCGGGACGTGTTCGATGGTCCTCATCATCCGTACACCGAAGTTTTGCTTTCCGCCATGCAGGCGTCGGGCTCCAGTAGTGTCAATGAGGGCGGCGTTCGTCTGCGCGGCGACCCGCCTGGTGCGACTGCGCAGCCCTCAGGATGTGCGTTCCATCAGCGCTGCCCGCGCAAGCTGGGCGCGCTGTGCGAAGAGCGCGACCCACCGTTCGCCGATGCCGGCTGCGGCCACCTGATTCGCTGCCACATACCTGTCTCGGAATTGCACGTCTCACGCCACAAGGCGGCACATACGTGACGTAAAGCCGGCGCGCGCAGCGCGCAGGCCGATCTTAAGGTACGCGACCGCCCCACCCGCTCCTGCTTTTCCCACCACTTCCCGCTTTTTCTCGCTCCGAGCGGTTTCAAGTCTGAAACGTTTTGCGTCATTTTTCGCCGATTTTTTGGCGCTTCATGCCCAGTTCGTTTTATGAAGCCCGGCCCGATTTGGCGTTGCACGAAGTGGCACGGTTATCGCAATAACGCGTCACGGATACGCGACCCACGCGTTCCCTTCCAACGAAGCTAGCGCCACCCGTTACTCGGGCGATGATCCTTTGTCTGCTTCGTTAGGAGACCTTAATACATTTACCGAAGCGGAATCAGTTTCCGCTTGTCGGGAAACGGGAATGGCGGCAATGCCGATTCGCCATTACCACGCGGGAGATAACCATGAAAATCATTTGGAATCGTAAGTACTCCTACAGATATGCGCACGCATTCGGGGGTGTTCTCGCAAGCGCGATGGTTCTCCTCGGCGGTGACAACGCGCAGGCTGCGCCCTTCTTTGGCGTAGCAACGGCGGGATGGGTGGTTGCATTGAGTCCGACGGTCCAGACCGACGCTAACAGCACGGCCGCCATGCAGCTCGCGCAAAGTGAAGTGACTGATGCGTTGCCCTCGGTCTCGTCCTGCTTGGGTGAAGCGGATTTCGAGGCGTGCCTCAAACTCCTGAGCACGGATGTGGGCGGCACCGACAACAGTGCTACGTCGTCTGGCGGAGCCAACAGCGTTGCCGGCACCGGCAACGGGGGGAACGGCGCTGGAGCTAACACCGGCGGAAGTGGTGGTGGTGGTGGTGGTGGTGGTGGTGGTGGTGGTGGTGGTGGTGGTGGTGGCGGTGGTGGTGGCGGTGGCGGTGGCGGTGGCGGTGGCGGTGGCGGTGGCGGTGGCGGTGGCACTGGCACTGGCACTGGCACTG
>JAXDQB010000492.1:0-5703 GCA_034668065.1 Paraburkholderia sp. | reverse complement strand
CAAGCGGCTCGCAATCGTGGGTGCGGCGGCGCCGGTCGCTGCGCGCTTGACGCGCATGGTGCAGGGCGGCAGCGACACCGTCATCGTCAGCACGACCGCCGACGCCGATGCGATCCTGACGTTGAGCGAGGGCCGCGGCCAAAACGTGCTGGTGATCAATTCACTTGGCATCGCGGCGGAATATCAGCTCAACTACTCGCTGAACTATCGTCTCGTCGGCGCCGACGGAACGGTGCTGATTCCACCGAGTGTGATCGTGCTCGACCGCGCGATGACTTACAGCGAGCAGTACTCGCTGGCAAAGGCAGAGGAGTCGGATCTGTTATACGCGGACATGCAAAACGACGCTGTCGATCAGCTGACGAGGCGCCTCGCGGTCGTGCACTCGCTGCATCCTGCGCCGGGCGAGCAGATTCCGGCCGTGGCGCCGCGCGCGCCCTTGCCGCCGCCGCCGCTCTGATCGTTCTCCTTCCGCCGGCACAGCACTCATGCAGTTGAGACTCGACGCGCTGGAAGCGCATCTCGCCAAGGGGCTCGCCCGCTTGTACGTCGTTTATGGCGACGAGCACCTGCTCGCGCAGGAAGCGTGCGACCGCATTCGGTCGGCAGCGCGCGCGGCCGGTTTCACCGAGCGCTCGGTATTCACCGTCGAGCGCAGCTTCGACTGGAGCTCGCTCATCGGCGCGAGTCAATCGATGTCGCTCTTCGGCGAGCGTCAACTCGTGGAGCTGCGGATCCCGTCCGGCAAGCCGGGCAAGGATGGCGCCGACGCGCTCAAAACCCTCGCGTCGGCGGACAATCCCGACGTGCTGCTGCTCGTCACGCTGCCGCGCCTTGATGCCGCAACACAAAAGGCCGCGTGGTTCACCGCGCTTGCCGAGGCAGGCGCCGCGCTGCGCATCGATCCCATCGAGCGGACGCAATTGCCGAACTGGGTGGCGCAGCGACTTGCGCAGCAAGGGCAGCGGGTGGCGGCCGGCGAGGAAGGGCGACGCGCGCTGCAATTCATCGCAGAGCGCGTCGAGGGGAATCTGCTTGCCGCGCATCAGGAAATCCAGAAGCTCGGTTTGCTTCACCCGCCTGGCGCGTTGACGTTCGAGCAGGTGCACGACGCCGTGCTCAACGTCGCGCGCTACGACGTCTTCAAGCTCAATGAGGCGATGCTGGCCGGGGAGATCGGCCGGCTCGCGCGCATGATCGACGGTCTGAAGGGCGAAGGCGAGGCGGCCGTGTTGGTGCTTTGGGCGTTGACCGAAGAAGTGCGTACGCTGCTGCGAATTAAACGCGGAGCGGCAGCGGGCAAGCCGCTCGCGACGCTCTTGCGCGAAAACCGCGTCTGGGGGCCGCGCGAGCGGCTCGTGGGCCCAGCGCTCGCGCGCCTGACTGAGGCGCAACTCGAAGAGGGGTTGGCGCTTGCCGCTGCGCTGGACCGGCAGGTGAAGGGGCTTGTCGGAAATGTCCCTGGCGGGCGCCAGCGCAAGGCGCTTCCGCCCGATCCATGGGATGGGCTTTTTGAGCTCGCCGCGCTGATTGCGGCTCCAGGCAAGCGCGGGATGGCCGGCACACGCGGCTCGCGCGCCGCGCCCTAGGCGTTGCGCCCGACCGCGGTTTGCTCCGTTGCGCTTACAATCGATGCATTCCTGCTTGCCTGGCGCGGCCGTGTGCTTGGCGGCTTAATCGCTTAACGCGCGATCAACGAGAATCATGATGGATATCGACGAGTACATGACCGGCCTCGGCCGTCGGGCCCGCCAAGCTTCGCGCGCAATGGCGCGCGCCGCGACCGCTGCGAAGAACGACGCGCTCGAAGCGATCGCCCGAGCGATCGAGCGGGAGGCTGCCGCTCTCAAGGAGGCCAACGCGCGCGACGTCGAGCAGGCGCGCGGGAAGGGGTTGGATGACGCGTTCGTCGATCGTCTGACGCTTTCGGACAAGGCGATTTCCACGATGGTGGAAGGCTTGCGCCAAGTGGCGGCATTGCCCGATCCCATCGGCGAAATCGACGGCTTGAAGTACCGCCCCAGCGGCATTCAGGTCGGACGCATGCGCGTGCCGCTCGGCGTGGTCGGCATCATCTACGAGTCGCGTCCGAACGTGACGATCGACGCTGCCGCGCTGTGCCTGAAGTCGGGCAACGCGACAATTCTGCGCGGCGGCTCGGAGGCGCTTGCATCGAATACCGCGCTTGCGGCGCTGATCGGCGAGGGGCTCGCGGCGGCGGGCCTGCCCCGCGATGCGGTGCAGGTGGTCCAGACTGCGGAGCGCGCGGCGGTCGGCAAGCTGGTCACGATGACGGAATACGTCGACGTGATCGTGCCGCGTGGCGGCAAGAGTCTGATCGCGCGGCTGATGGAGGAAGCGCGCGTGCCGATGATCAAACATCTCGACGGCATTTGCCATGTCTACGTCGACGATCGCGCCGACGTCGCCAAGGCGCTCGTCGTCTGCGATAACGCGAAGACGCATCGCTACGGCACTTGCAACACGATGGAAACCCTGCTCGTTGCGCGAGGCATTGCGCGTACCGTGTTGCCGCCGCTTGCGCGTTTGTATCGCGACAAGGGTGTCGAGTTGCGCGTGGACGCGGCTGCGCGGGGCGTGCTCGAAGCGGTATGCGGGAACGACACGCCGGCGCTCGCGCTCGTCGATGCGACCGAAGAGGATTGGCGCACCGAATATCTGGCGCCCGTGCTCGCGATCAAGGTTGTCGACGGCATCGACGCCGCAATCGAGCACATCAACATTTATGGATCGGCCCACACGGACGCGATCATGACCGAAGATCATGATCGGGCGATGCGCTTTTTGCGCGAGGTCGATTCGGCGAGCGTGATGGTCAATGCGTCGACGCGCTTTGCCGACGGCTTCGAGTACGGCCTTGGCGCCGAGATCGGCATCTCAAACGACAAGCTTCATGCGCGCGGCCCCGTGGGGCTCGAAGGCCTCACGTCGCTCAAGTATGTTGTGTTGGGCCATGGAGAAGTGCGTCGATAGGCGCGGCAGTGCAGGAAGAAAGAAGCTTTATCGAACAAGTCGCGAATAATCGCCAATGCTCTGGATCAAGACGTTTCACATCGTCCTCGTGGCCGCATGGTTCGCGGGGCTGTTTTATCTGCCGCGCATCTTTGTCAACCTCGCCATGGAAACCGAGCCGGCAGCCGTCGGCCGGCTCCTCACGATGGCGCGCAAGCTCTATCGCTTCATGACGTTCATCGCCGTGCCGGCGCTCGCCTGCGGGTTGTGGCTCTGGCTCGTCGTCGGCATTGGCAGCGGGCAGGGCTGGATTCATGCGAAAGTGAGCGTGGTGGTGCTGCTTGTGGCCTATCACCTCTACTGCGGGCGTTTGCTTTCCACCTTCGAGCGCGGCGACAATCACCGCTCGCACCGCTGGTACCGCGTCTTCAATGAGCTGCCCGTGCTCGGCATGCTGGTAGCCGTCGCCCTCGTCGTCATGAAGCCGTTCTGAACGGCCTTTCCTCTGCTCGCCGCGTGGAAGGCGCGCAGCGCGTCGTCTCCGCTCGCCGCCGCTCGTCAACCTGCGGCAGACGCGCCGCACAGAGGCACCGCACACGACTTAGCTCTGCGTGTCGAGGCGGCGGCGCATGATCGTCGCTTTCGCGCGGCCGAGCTTGTCGACAAGCTCCGGCCCGCGCCGCAGGGCGACGCCGACCGCAAGAATGTCGCCGATCGCAAGGTGCGACATGCGTGAGGTCATCGGCGAGAAAATATCGGTTTCCTCGGCGACATTCGCGATTAGGCTTACGGTGGCGATCTGCGCGAGCGGCGAATTGCTGTGCGTGACCGCGATTACCTTAGCGCCGCAATCGAGCGCCGATTGCGCGGCATCGACGATATCGCGTGTGCGGCCCGTGTTCGAGATCGCCACAACGACGTCGCCGTCGTTCAACAGTGCGGCCGACATCGTGTACGTGTGCGGGTCCGCGTAGGCGACGCTCGGAATCCCCAGCCGAAAGAACTTGTGCTGAATGTCTTGAGCGGCGATGCCCGAGCCTCCGGCGCCATAAAACTCGATGCGCGACGCCTGCGCAAGCAGGTCGATCGCCTTGGCGATGCTCGCCGCCGACAAGCTGTTTCGTACTTCGATCAGCGCGCCGATCGTCCGGTCGAACACCTTGGCGACCACGCCGGGCGCCGGCTCGTCAGGCCGCACGTCGCGATAGACTGCCGGCAAGCCTTGCGCGATGCTTTGCGCCAAACGAATTTTGAATTCACGGAATCCACCGCAACCGAGCGCATGGCAAAAACGCGCGATCGTGGGTTGGCTCACGCCAACGCGTTGCGCAAGCTCTGTCATCGCAACATCGAGTACTTCGCGTGGCGTTTCAAGAATGTAGTCGGCCAGTTTGCGTTCAGACGGGCGCAGTTGCGCGCGCATCGCTTCGATTCGGGAAAGCATAGGGTTGGGGGCACGCTTCGTGCCGCGGCTGTCGATTGTTCACGCAGTATCTCTGCTGGATTGTAGAAAATCTACAAAAGTTTGCTACTTGGATTGATGCCTCGCTTGATGCTTCGCTTCATGCTTCGCTTCGTGCTTCGTTACTCGCCGGCTGCTTAAACGCTCAATCAGGCGCTGGAATACACGGGTATCGGGATGCTGCTCATTGATGGCATGTAGTTTTTCTACTAAACTTCATGCGCTCGGTGAGCCGGTCCACCCGGTGGGTGAGGCTGCCGCGTCGTTGCCGAGTCGTTGCTACTCACAAGGCGAGCGGGCCATTCATGCTCGCCGTCTTTTCCGAAGGAGCGTTTCCACATGGTTTCGCCGCATCCCACGCTGACCGAAGTGACAGAGCGCATCATGGCGCGCAGCAAGCCGACGCGTGCGGCATATCTCGCGCGCATTGACGCGGCCCAGGGCCAGTTCCCCGCGCGAGGTGCGCTCTCGTGCGCAAATCTGGCGCACGGCTTCGCCGGGCTCGAAAACAACGAAAAGCTCGCGATCAAGACATTGCGCGCACCGAACATCGGGATCGTCTCGGCTTATAACGAGATGCTTTCGGCGCATGCGCCTTACAAGGACTTCCCCGACATCATCAAGCGTGCCGCGCGCGAGAACGGGGGTGTCGCGCAGTTCGCGGGCGGTGTACCGGCGATGTGCGACGGCATCACGCAGGGCAACCCGGGCATGGAGTTGTCGCTCTTTTCGCGCGAAGTCATCGCGATGGCGACGGCTGTCGCGCTCACGCACAACATGTTCGATGCGGCGCTGTGCCTTGGGATCTGCGACAAGATCGTCCCGGGCCTGTTGATCGGCGCGCTGCAGTTCGGCCATCTGCCGATTATCTTTGTGCCGGCCGGACCCATGACGAGCGGCCTGTCGAACGACGACAAAGCAAAGATCCGCCAGCAGTTCGCGATGGGGCAGGTTGGCCGCGACGCGCTGCTCGAAGCGGAATCGGCCGCTTACCACGGGCATGGGACGTGCACCTTTTATGGCACCGCCAACAGCAACCAGATGTTGATGGAGGTGATGGGGCTGCATCTGCCCGGCGCGGCGTTCGTGCATCCGCATACGCCGCTGCGCGATGCACTGACGGCCGCCGCCGCGCGCCGCGTGCTCGATCTCACCGTCGAGCGCGGCAACTACACGCCGATCGGCCATGTGATCGACGAGAAGGCGATCGCGAACGGCATCGTCGCGCTGCTTGCCACGGGCGGCTCCACCAACCACACGCTGCACCT
>JAXDQB010000491.1:0-2703 GCA_034668065.1 Paraburkholderia sp. | reverse complement strand
AAGGCAGACCCGCGTGCAAAGCCTCGCCGAGGCGCACGGCCTGCGCGGACGTCTGCTCGGCAAAGTGCATGGCCGCCTCGACGCCTATCTGTCCGCCTGCCAGCTCGGCATTACACTCGCTTCCCTGGGGCTTGGCTGGATCGGCGAGCCCGCGTTTGCCGAACTGCTCACTCCGCTGTTCAGCCTCGCTGGCGTGGAATCGGACAAGCTGATTCACGGTATTTCGCTGTTCTTCGCGTTTTCGTGCATTTCGTTTCTGCATATCGTGGTGGGCGAACTCGCGCCCAAGTCTTTGGCGATTCGCGAGGCGGAGAAAGTCTCATTGTGGGCCGCCATGCCGCTCTACAGTTTTTACTGGGCGATGTATCCGGCCATCTGGGTGCTCAATAGCAGCGCAAACGCGGTGCTGAAGCTCGCCGGCCTCAACGCCGGCCATGCGCACGACTCGCACTATTCCACCGACGAGCTGAAGCTGATCCTGCGCAGCCGCCGCACCAACGTTCCCTCGAAACGCGGCGCGCCTGAAGGCGCCTATAGCCAGGACGAGTGGAACACCATCGCGCATTCGCTGGATTTTTCGCGCATGACGGTGTCCGACCTGATGCGCCCGTCGTATGAAATGATCGGCTTGCGGCTCGACTTGCCGCTGCGGGAGAACATGCAGGTTGTGGCGCGGCATCGCTTTAGCCGCTATCCGTTGTTGGAGGACGCCTCCGGCGAGCGCGTGGCCGGCATGATCCATTTGAAAGACCTGCTGTTGGCGCGCCACGCGGGCAGTACGCTCGACGATCTCTCGCAGTACGCGCGCCCCGTTCAATACGTGAAACCGGAAATGCCGGCGCTCGAACTGTTCCGCCGTTTCCGCAAGGGCGCGCCGCATTTTGCGCTGGTCGGTCACAAGAACTCGAAGCCGATCGGCTTTCTGACGCTCGACAATCTACTCGGCGCGCTGGTCGGCCAGATTCACGACGAATTCCGTCAAGGCGACGCCGACTGGACGCGCATGGACGACGGCACGCTGATGGGCAAGGGCAGCCTGCCGGTGGTGTCGCTGGAACGCGCGTTGGGAATCGACATCGACGAAGGTAAGGCCGAATCGGTCGGCGGCCTCGTGATTCAGGCGCTCAACGATCTGCCGACAGAAGGGCAGCGAGTCGAATTCGATCGCTTCGACGTGGTGGTGAAGAAGATGAAAGGGCCGCGCATCGTGCTCGTGCGCGTGTACCCCAAGGTTTTCGACGACGAAGGCGGTTAGAGCCACGCGGCTTCAACGCCTTCGTCTGTCGAACGGCGGGCGGTCGAAGGCCGCCATCAGCTACGCGGCACGCCATCCTCCACAAGCACCGCAATCGGCATCGCCGCGAGCGCATCGCGCACGTACAGCAGGCCGTTTTCATCGACCTTCGGCGCGGCCGGACTCAACCAGTCGAACAAGGCTCGCGCGGAGAGATCAGCGGGCATCTCGACCGCGGTATCTTCCCATTTCGCCGGATCGACGAGCGGCAGATCGCCTTCGTCGCCCAGCAGTCCGGCAGCGAGCCGGCTTGCCACGACGACGGCCCACGCCGTGCCATGCCGCCGCGCGAACGCAATCACGTTCGACGCATGCGCGCCGCGCACGACCAGCGGCAGATACGTGCCCTGACACAGCAGCTCCGGCAAATGCGCGCGCAGTGCGAGTACTCGCTGCACGACAGCCAGTTTCACGCGGCCCGTGCGCCAGGTCGAGAGGAATTCCGAGGGCGGCGTTTGCACCAGCCACGCCGCGCGCTGCTCGAAATCGACGGGCCGCCGGTTGTCTGGATCGACGAGACTGAAGTCCCACAGCTCGGTGCCCTGATAAAGATCGGGAATCCCAGGCGATGCGAGGCGCAGAACCGTCTGTTGCAAACTGTTGAGCGCGCCGGCCCGGGAGATTCGCGCGACGAACGCCGCCAGTTCCTTCAGGAATCCGTCACGCCGCTGCGGCGCAAGAATGCCGAACAGGAAGTCGCGGCAACCGGCCTCGTAGGCTTCGTCGGGCGTGAACCAACTGGTTTGCAGCTTGGCTTCGCGCAGCGCCTTCAACTGCCATTGCGCGACGCGCTCGGCCAATGCCTTGACGCCCGCGTCGTCGTCCGGTTGCAGTTCCGGCGGCCAGCAACCGACCAGCGTCTGATACAGCATCGCTTCGGCGGCCGGCCCGGGCGCCCAGTCGTAGTTCGTGTCCTGCCCCACGCTGCTGGTCGGCTTGCCGTCGAGCGAACGCCGCTGCGGCGCGTTCAGCGTCGACCACGCGCGCAACGTCGCGCTCCAGTCCTGAGGGATCTCGCTGAGCACCGCGAGCCGCGCGCGCACGTCTTCGCCGCGCTTGTGATCGTGAGTCGCGGTGGCGAGCATCGCGTGAGGAAAGCGCAGCGAGCGTTCGACGTTGCCCGCGTGAAACTGCTCGACGGACAACGCGAATTCGCCCGGATCGGCGCCAACTTCGTTACGCGACAACAGCCGGCCATAGCGATAGCACGCGGTGTCCTCGACGGCCTTGGCCGCGACCGGCGCCGTCAACTGCGAGAACAGCGTTTGCGCGGTGCGCCGCGCCGAACTGGCGTGGTTCGGCGGCGCGCCGTTCGGCCCTTGCTGCGGCTGAGCGTAGCGGCCAGCCACGGCTTCGTCCACGCTCGCGCCGAGCCAGGCATTGACGCGTTCCAGCACGCCATGATCCGC
>JAXDQB010000490.1:0-4417 GCA_034668065.1 Paraburkholderia sp. | reverse complement strand
TCTGGTCGCCTGCGCGCGGCGACGACGCGAAACTGCCCGTACTCGTCTATTTTCATAGCGGGGGTTTCGCCGCCGGCGACGGATCGGAGGGGCGCTACGACGGCGCCAGTCTGGCCGCGCGCGGCATTGTTGTCGTCACCGTCAATTCCCGGCTCGGCGTATTCGGTTTCCTCGCGCTGCCCGAGGCGGCGCTCGGATCATCGCATGGCGCGGCAGGCAACTATGGGCTGCTCGATCAGCATGCGGCACTGCGCTGGGTGCAGGAAAACATTGCGCAGTTCGGCGGCGATCCGAAACAGGTGACCATCGGCGGCCAATCCACGGGCTCGATGGCCGTCAGCGCCCACATGGCCTCGCCGTTGTCGCGTGGGCTGTTTGCGCGCGCCATCGGCGAAAGCGGCGGGGCGTTTGCGCCGACCAAGTTTTGGCGACGTAGCCAAGCGGAAAATGCCGCCGCGCAATTTGCCGAGCATTTCGGAACTCAATCTCTGCAAGAACTGCGTTCCATATCCGCCGAAAAATTGCTGGCAGCTACGGAGCCTGACCACAAGCCTGTTTTTTCTTTCTGGCCGCACATTGACGGTAATTTTCTGCCCGATACGCCGGAATCGGTTTATCTATCCGGCGCACAAGCACACGTCCCTCTCTTATTGGGCACCAACTCCCAGGAACGTGATTTTCGTCTGGTCCTCGCCGGGTCGGCGCCTACGCCCGAGAACTGGCACCACGTCATGAGACAGTTGTTTCGCGAGCGGACCGAGCAGGCATTGACCTTCTATCCCGGCACCGACACCGATGAAGTGATGCGCTCGGGCACCGCCCTCGCAGGGGACTTGTTCACGAGCCATGGCGCGTGGCGGTGGATGGACTTGCATCGGAAGACCGGTCGCGCCCCCGTGTACTTTTATCGTTACACGCATGCGCGGCCAGCGGCAGTGCCGACACAGCAATCGAACGACAATCCGCGCCTCATCACGGGCGCAGTGCACGGCGCCGAAATCGAATATGCCCTCGGCAATTTGCGCCACTCGCCGCTCTATGCGTGGCGCGCCGAGGACCACGAAGTCTCGCGGGTGTTCTCGGGTTACATCGCGCAGTTCGTCAAAACGGGGGACCCGAACGATCGCGGGCTACCGGATTGGCCCGCCGTGAGCGAGGAGCGGCGCGGCATAGCGCGGCAGGTAATCGATACGGGCACGCATACGACATGGGACGACTCCGGCACTAAACAAGCGTTGATGCAGCAATTCTTTGCGGATCGGATTTCACATAAAGACGAGGATCGGTAATGCCGCCCCGCCTGAGCGTGGATCGGCAGCGATCGGTCCGCCAGGCGTCGCCGACTAGATTGACCGATCGGGAGCCCCGGGAGCGCTGAAAAAAACGTCCCCCCTCCCCGTCCGATTTTTTTTGCGAACCCGGTTTTCGCATGCGGTCCACGCCATGATCCGAGCCTTCTGCCAAACGGGGGTGCTGAGCCCCCGTTGTCTACTCATAAGGAGGCAAGACAATGAAACCAACGTTTCGCGCCATATCACGGCTATCACGGCTATCACGGCTATCACGGCTTCGAGCCGCCAGCGCAACGCTTGCGGTATCGCTTTCGTGCATGCTGTCGCCTGCTGCGCGTGCAGAGGTGCCATTACCGGCACCGAAAGTATCAGTGGCAACGGGCAAGATAGAGGGTGTGCGCATGCAGCTCGGCAGCACCGACTTGAACGTCTTTCGAGGGATTCCCTACGCAGCGCCACCCATCGGCGAATTCCGCTGGCGCGAGCCACAGCCGCTCGCGCGCTGGGCAGGCGTGCGCAGCGCGGCCGAGTTCGGGCCGCGCTGCATGCAGCTGCCTAGCAACCGGGAAGCGTTCAGGTCCGGGCAGATGAGCGAAGACTGCCTTCATTTGAATATCTGGACACCCGCGCGAGCTATGCAAGAGAAGCACGAGAAGCTCCCCGTACTCGTCTATTTCCATGGCGGCGGCTTCGATGCCGGCGACGGATCGGAAGGCCGCTACGACGGTGCCAACCTGGCCGCGCGCGGTATCGTCATGGTGACGGTCAATTACCGGCTCGGTGTATTCGGCTTCCTCTCGATGCCCGAATCTGCACGCGAATCGTCGCAAGGCACGGGCGGCAACTATGGCCTGCTCGATCAGGTTGCCGCGCTGCGCTGGGTACGCGAAAACATCGCCGCGTTCGGCGGGGATCCCGAACAGGTGACGATCGGTGGCGAATCGGCCGGTGCCATATCGGTCAGCGCGCACATGGTATCGCCTTTATCGCGCGGGCTGTTCGCGCGCGCGATCGGCGAAAGCGGCGCAATGTTCGCGCCGATCATCAAGCTACCCAGCCGCAGCGTGGCCGAGAGTAACGCAATAAAATACGCCGGGCATGCCGTCGCAACGTCGTTGAAAGAGCTGCGCACCAAATCGGCCGACGCGCTGCTGTCCGCCACCGAGAAAGGAACGGGATTTTGGTTCGGGCCGATCGTCGACGGCTATTTTCTGACAGACACGCCGAAGTCGAGCTTTGGCTCTGGCGCACAAGCGCGTGTCCCGCTGCTGATCGGCTCGAACGCTCAGGACGGGGATTTCAGCATGGTGTTGGATGGTACAGCGCCGACCCCGGGAAACTGGCGGCGCGTGGCTGAAGAACTGTTTACGTTTGAGCCGATGGTCGAGGAGGCGCTGAAGTACTACCCCGGCAACAACGAGCAGGAGGTGCTGCGCTCGGCCACGACACTTGCCGCAGACATGTTCCTCAGTCACGTCACCTGGCGGTGGATGGACCAGCATCGGCGGACCGGCCAGGCGCCCGTGTACTTTTATGAATTCAGGCAGCCTCGGCCTTCCGAGGCGGTCAAAGACAAGGAGCAAAAGCTGCAAGCGGCCCTCGGCGTTTCCGGCGCCGCGAATGGCGCCGAGATTGAATATGCGCTCGGCAATCTGGATAACGAGCCCCGCTATGTCTGGAAGCCGGAAGACCGGGAGGTATCGCGCCTATTTTCCGGCTATATCGCGCAGTTTGTGAAGACTGGCAATCCGAACGGCAACGGGCTGCCGGACTGGCCGGCCGCGCGCGAGGAAAAAGACGGCCTTACGCGGCAGGTCATCGCGACGCAAACGCACACTGAGCGCGACGACTCCGCCGCGCGCCAAGCGTTCCTGCAGCACTTCTTCGAAGCGCGGCGGCTAGGCGACGATTCTTGACCTGCATCAGCGTCTCATAGCAGACGGTTTCGCGCTCCCGCCCAATTGGCGGGAGCGGCATACGGCCTAGGGTCATACGGCTTAGGGTCATAGGCCTCAGGGCGCCGCGCCAAGCCGCCCCCAAAACGCTGAACCGAATGCCTGCTGCCGTCCCTTACTTCAAGCCGTGCTCGTAATCGACGATCAGCGGCGCATGGTCGCTGAACTTGATGTCCCGAAAAACCGAGGTGCTTTTCGCCTTTTGTGCGATGCCAGGTGTTGCGATCTGGTAATCGATTCGCCACCCGACGTTCTTCGCGTATGCCTGCCCTCGGTTGCTCCACCAGGTGTACTGTTCAGGCCGAGTGTCGAGGGTGCGGAATACGTCGACGTAGCCCACCTCGTCGAAAAGCCTCGTCAACCATGCACGCTCTTCAGGCAGGCAACCCGAGTTCTTCTGATTGCTCTTCCAGTTCTTGATGTCGATTTCCTTGTGGACGATGTTCACGTCACCGCAAACGATCACTTCGCGCTCGCGCCGCAATGCCGCCAAGTGCGGCATGAATTCGTCCATGAAGCGGAATTTGGCCTGCTGGCGCTCCTCGCCGCTCGAGCCCGACGGCACGTAGACCGACACGATCGACAGCTCGCCAAAGCGCGCTTCCACATAACGTCCTTCCGGATCGAACTCTTCGCTGCCGAAACCGATGATGACGTCGTCAGGTTCATGACGCGTGTAAAGACCCGCGCCGCTATACCCCTTCTTGACCGCATGCTGGAAATAGCCGCTGAATTCGTGCGGCGCGAGAAATTCCGGCGTCATGTCGTCCTGCGAGCATTTGACTTCCTGCACACACACGACATCGGCATTCTGTTGGCCGAACCATTCGAAAAAGCCTTTTTTCGCGGCTGACCTGATGCCGTTCAGATTGGCGGTAATCACGCGCAACATGGTGTTTCCTTTTCGTTACCGATGACTTGGGTTATCGACGGAGAGTTATATCGATGGGGCTTTTATCGATGGGCGGCCGATGGCCGATCGGGCCGATAACCGGCCATTGGCCGTCGTGGCCTGGCTTGCGCGCCGATTCCGAGACCACTGCGCCGCTCAGTCGATCGTGATGCCGGTGAGCGATTCCTTCGCGGGCGGGTATTCGAGATTCAAGCCCTCGAACACCCGCAACAGCAGCGCAGCCACCATCCAATTGCGATGCGATTTCGAATCGGCCG